>CAYJVQ010000001.1:0-5011 GCA_964373605.1 uncultured Gammaproteobacteria bacterium
CGGTCCGGTCATAACGAAAATAAAACAGCCTAAAACAAAAGGCAAGGCCGTACCTAATATACACCGGGGAGTGAGAAAACGTTCTCTTCCAAAAAAACGAAAACGAAATTTCAGATATATACCAAGACCGAAATATACCAAAGTATATATAATTAAATTAAAAACGAAGGCGTCATAAGAAATACTATAGGTATGTTGAGGATTCAAAATCAAACCATCGATTGATTGACTTGAACCTGAAAGAGTATCCTCTATCACACCAAGAGGATACCCATGGCTCAAATTGATCGTCTCTCTTGTGGGTCTTGGATATACCTGCTTCGTGACAAGTAACGAAAGAAAAGTTGAAATAAGTGCTCCTAAAAAAATAATGACAAAAAAAATAATTTTTTTCATAATTTTACTTTTTTAATTACATGCGTCTCCTGAATACATAAGAAGAAGCGAAGAAAGATCATTTCCTCCCTCTCTTTTTAGGCTATTCTCAAACAACATTGAAGGCGATCCGCCGCCATCAAACATGTTAGCTTCTTGTACAGAACCGTACACATTTTTGTAAGTGTGTAAAACATCGAAAATATCCTCGAAATCAAGATCACCGCTGACAACCACAATCATATAATTTTTGTCTGTTATACCAACAACGGTTCGACTATTCTTTACAAAGGTACACGCCAAACCATCCTTACCATTTTTGCCTAATAATTCTTCACATGATTTTTCAGTAAAATCACCTGTGACGATAATCTTTGGACCTCCTCCAACCACCGTTTGTTTATATTTTTCCTCCAACGTGTTCTTATTCCCAGTAAACGTAACTTCATTCTTTTTAGAAATCCCCATTCCAGTCCACCAATCGCGCCAACCTGAATAATCATTCCCAAGACTAAAATTTATGCCCATAGGCGCTCCATTGTCGTCAACAAGATCGGCATTGATCGCGGCAATAGGTTCATAGCCATTGAGCTTCCGATTATTTTTTACACTTTGTACCGCGGAATCACTTAAAATTTTGGAAAAACTCTGTGCTTTGAAATTCTTCTTTAGCTCCCCTTTACTATTTTTGTCACCAATAGTGATGCCATCCGCCAAACCAACATAAGATTTAAAGCATGCGCGCTTGGTAACATTGGGGTTCAAATTTATCACCAGAAAATGATGATCCCCTTTTTTGCTATACCAAATTGGGCTAACGGTGTATCCCGTTGCTGATCCTTCGATTCTTCCTGTTTCAAAATCTTGTGCCAATGTACTTTTCCATGGATAAGGATCACTCGATGGAAATCCTAGCTTTCCCCATGTACCATTCTCACTATTAAATACATTCACAATTGCCTGCGGCATAAATGCCACCTTTCCAACGTTTGCAATAAAATAAAGTTGACCATTCACAAAATTTTGATAGTTTCCGGTGGTTCCATGTGGACTTTTTCCAGCATACTTTTCATGATCAACCGGAAATCCAATTTGTTTTATCACATATTTGTCAATGCCATTTGAAGCTGCATCCAATTTATCCAAAAATTTTCCTTTCACCCTAAAAATACTGCCCGAATTCGCGTTTGGACTATAATAAACAACACTTTCTTCATCATCAGGACAGAAGAAAGAATTCTGATTTTCACACGCACCATTGATATAGGTTCCAAGAATCGCTGAAAATTTTAATTTATACAACTCAAAATCATTGTTCATTTTTATTAGCTCAAGATCTTTATTCTGTTGAATATCCTTACTCGTGATTGCTTTCTTTGTTTTTTCATATTCTGTAAGCTTCTCTAAAACCTTGTTGCTTGATATCCAATAACTATACTGATTATCTTGATGAAACTTTGCCCCTTTTGTCGCAAGGATATAGGTATGTTTTACGGGACCAAAAGAGATCGTTTCTTTCCGACACGGAAATCCATATTTGTCTTCCCATCCAGATTCGCTCTTAATTGTGTTATAGGTTGTCTCGGACAAAATACAGGAAATACTGCCAATAGATTGCGGCATATCCTGATATCCAAAAAAAGACTTGCCTCCAACAAGCTGCATACCTAAATAATAGTAGTCAGACCACGAAGCGATCTCTGGATCATACACACTTGCAACCAATATCTCATCCGTCGTCCATCCGCCATTTTGGCTCGTCTGCTCCCCAATCGCGTAAGTGCCGGTCCACTTTGGATCAAGAGAAATGTAGAGTATCCCTTTCCACGTGCCTTTCTCGATAGTTTTATTCGGAGTAATAATCGTATTTCCCTTGTCCACGTCAGTCTTCATGTTTTGTTTGGTATTATCTGAAATGGAAAGAGAATCAATGAAATTCTTGTTCGCGCTTTTGATAATATGAATTGTGTACGTGGCAGGATTGGCATAGGCATATTGGATACCTGTGACGGTTGAGACGCCAGAAAGTCCTGCGAGATCCGTAAAAAGTTGTCCCTCATAATAGGAGGCAAACAAACCCCACAAAAGCCGAAAATCTTTGCGATGATTCTTATAATTGCCACGATTTGAATAGTCAACAATAAATGTGGTGGCGTCAATCGAAAATCCTTTAAAATCAAATGTCGTGGGGAGTCCATTCGTCGTATTGAGTATTCTCTTTTGCGTCACGACTGCACGCGTGAACAAGGGAATATATTCGGAATCAAGCGACTGTTTGAGAAATTCTCCCTTTTGCTGCACACGAAGAAGATATTCCCGCGCCATTGCCGCATTCCCTTCGAGAAGAATCTTGCTATTTTTTTCCGGGTCATTCGTATTTTCAAGAAACGGATGCTCGATGACATGAGAAAGAGCAATGTAGATTCCTTCCTGATTTCCGGAAGTTGAAAATTTTTCATCAAGATACAGCTCTTTGCCATTTTGAAGGTAGCGAAATTGGAGAATGACCGACTCTCCAATATCAAGCGGAAGGGAACCAAAAAAAATCGCATCCGCGCCCCGTAATTTCGCACGCACATCAACAAGCTCGGTAGGAGTGAGATGCACGCCACCATAGCTATTAATCACGGCTTGATCGAGATCTGTGTATCCTTCATAATAGAGCTCAAACTCTTCATTATTCACAACACTCCCGGGCAGCACTGTTTTGAAAATACTTTGTTTGTCCGAAGAGCGCAGTAATGAAATCTCTACCTCATAGCGGAATGCATCGGGAAGAATGGAATAGGCCACTTCCCCAATCGTGCTTCCGTCTTCCTGAGTTCCTTCAGCCACAAAAAACGGTAATGTAATCGGCGAGATATCACGTGGTTTCCCTGCCTGTTTTTTGGTTGATAAAAATTGATTGACCGAAAAGCCGGTTGTTTTTTGCAGATCATCGCTATACGTTGCCATTGGATCTGGCGCTCCTTGAGATTGTAAATAAGAATAGAAAAAATTTTCACTGTTAAAATTGGCTTGATCCACAAGAATTGTTTTTTTGATGCGTGTGTAGGGTTGGATCATCGGATCAATCGGAATCCATTGTTTTTTTGCAAATGGTGTAAGGGCTGATTGCAACGCATTGGTTGAAGAAAATGCTTGAAGATCAAGCGTATTATCAATGTTTGCGCCGCGATCGTCATAGTCATAAAATGCTTCCACATGCACCCACTCAACGGCCAGATGTGTTTCGCCAGAAAGATCCGCATCATCCAATTTTTCTGGAAGTGGATTATCAGAAACGATATACACAGGCACATTGTTTTGGGCAAACGCGACATAGACTGTCGTCGTTTCATCAACTCCCAACAGAGATTTGAGCTGCTCGACAGAAAACACCGAAGGGCTACTCACGTATCGTGCTGGAATACCAGACGCTCGCAGAAGGGCAATCGCGAGCGAAGAAGCGTCGACATCATTGCACACTCTTTCACGCAAGCATCCCACACTTCCTTTTTTCGCGCCAAAATACGGTTCATAGCGGATCTCTTGACGGAGAAAATTCTGAATAGCGACAGGATTATTTTGAAAATCCTTGGCAAGCGCTCGAATATCGCTACTTATGACGACTTCTTCTGATGGTTGGATATCATCAACAACGGGCAATACCGTATCAGCTTGCGCAATTTCAATAGTCACTAATTTTTTGAGTGATGCCGGAATCTTTTGGCCGAGAGAAACCTTCACTTTTGGATTACGGAGTTTTTTTATTGTAATGAGGTCATCAGCAAACTTGAATTGTGCGGGATGTTCTGGCTGTAGAGTGTCTTTCTCTTCGACCTCATCAAAAACAAGGAGATCATTTTGAATAAAAGATGACTGAATTTTTTCCCAAACTCGAGTCCAAAAGCCTTTTTCTTCTTGTGAGCCAGGAAAAATTAATTCCTCCATTTTCTCTAAACGTTTAAAATATTTTTTTTGTGTTTTTTCCTCGACCTCAAGAGTATCAAGTCGTTCTTTTTCTTGTTGAATAAATTGGCGGAAATCGTGAGAGAAAATAATGCGATCCTCGCTCCGTTCCTGTCTATTCAACTTTCTGAACTCATGAAAACGACGCATTAACACCGTGTACGATACATTGCTATCATTATCCTTTATTTCAGAAATATTTGACTGTTTGGTATCTGAATTATCAGATGGTTGGTCTCTCCAGGAAGTTGCGGTAGGAATCTTCAAGACTCCTTTCTCCTGAATAACCGATCGGTCAAGAGCGTGACTACTCGGAGATACCTGAGCCAAGGCAGCTAGATTCGGAGATAATAACGAAAGGACTATCAGGTAAAGAGGAAGAAAACGCTTAAATCTAGGGATCATAAAATAAAAAATCCGCAAAGTTGCGGGGTATTTTAACAATTCTTGTTTTATGACTTCAAATGGCTTTGCTCCGAGAGACATAGTTAAAAAAATACTTTTCTCCACAATAACAAACTCTCAACAAGCGTCAAGCGAAGTGTGGGAGAAGGAGGGAAGTTGAAAGTTTTAAGAACGGCTAAAGAGCGGAAAAAATAGACGAGAAAAAACTCAAACAACTTCCCCCTATCAACGTGTTGCACACGCCATACGCGGGTTTTGCGACAAAAAAGAAAACATCGAT
>CAYJVQ010000001.1:5021-18464 GCA_964373605.1 uncultured Gammaproteobacteria bacterium
ACAAAAATCGCGACCATCAAAATCTGCGGGCCGCGAATCGCCACGAAAGCGCGAAGGCGCGCGTATTTTGGATCATCAAAGAGAGCAAAAAACAACTTGGATCCATCAAGCGGATGAATGGGAATAGCGTTAAAGAACATCAAAAATAAGTTGAGAATGATAAGAAGAAAGAAAAAAATGGTCAGAAGATTTCCCTCGTCTAAGTTCCAGAACGCCAACCGAAATCCTATACTCGCCACGATCGCAAGAAGAAGATTGGCAAACGGGCCGGCAAGGGCGATCATCACGGAATCCCATTTTGGATTTTTGAGATTGTACGGATTAAACGGAACCGGCTTTGCCCATCCGAACCCAAAGAGAAAAAGCGGGATGAGACCGAAAAGATCGATGTGCGCAAATGGATTGAGAGTCAGCCGCCCTTCACGTTCGGCTGTTTTATCGCCACGCAAACTTCCTATAAGCGCATGGGAAAACTCATGAATGGTGAGCGAGAGAAAAATCGCCACGACCCACACAATCGCCAGTGAAGGAGAAGAAAGAAAAATGTTGATAAACATAAGACCTTTTTCAAAATGAGCTTACAGCCGAAAAGCAAAAGATGCAAAGTCTAGAGTCGCCGAATCTGTAAGATAATTTTGAAAAAGGTCTATAGTATTAAATACGTTCGATGTGCGCGCCTACTCCCAACAATTTTTCTTGCAACCGTTCGTATCCGCGATCGAGATGTTCAATACCCGTCAACTCGGACGTTCCTTGCGCAACAAGCGCGGCAACCACAAGAGCCAGCCCCGCGCGAATGTCAGGCACGTCCACTTGCGCTCCTTGAAGCGGAGTTGGGCCGGTAACGACGGCCGAATGGCGATAATTCTGCCCCTTAAATCGACAGGTGATTTCACCCAAGCAGTTGTTTGATAACGTGATATTTGCACCCATGCGATTGAGCGCCTCTGTATAACCGAAACGCTCCTCATACACGGTTTCATGAACAACCGATGTGCCTCGCGCTTGGGTCAGTACCACCACAAGCGGTTGTTGCCAGTCTGTCATAAATCCCGGATGCGTATCCGTTTCAAGCTCTATCCCATTGTACGCCTGTGCTCCTTTGAAAAAAATTCCCCCTTGTCTCACTTCATATTCACCCCCAATCTTTCTGACCGTATTTAAAAAGGTGACCAAATGCTGATGCTCCGCTCCGCGAACAAAAATCTCGCCGCGCGTCCCAAGAGCCATACATGCATAAGAAACAGCTTCGTTGCGATCGGGCATCACGATCGCGGTCGTGCCGTGTAATCGCTCCACTCCCGTCATCTCAATCGAACGCCCCGCACTCATTTGAATCATCGCACCCATCCTCTGAAGCATCATCACCAGTTCTTGCACTTCCGGTTCGCTCGCTGCGCCCTTTATCGTCGTCCGTCCCTTGGCAAGAACTCCGGCAAGAATCGCTGTTTCGGTTGCGCCAACAGAAGGATACGGAAGTTCGATCAAAGCTCCTGTAAGTCTCTTTTTGACACGCGCACGATACCCCTGCGCCGTCTCTTCAATATCGGCTCCCATGCGCTCAAGAGCTTGCAAGTGATAATTGACAGGGCGCGCGCCGATCGCATCGCCTCCCACCAGAGGAACGCTTGCTTCACCGGCACGATGCAAAAGCGGCGCAAGCGCCAAAATACTCATGCGGTTCTGTCGTGACGTTTGATGGATTGTTGTTGACCGGATGGTTGGCGTATGACAAGAAAACATCTGCTCATCTTGCCAATCAGCACGAGAACCAATGGAAGTTAGAATCTCTTGAGTGATCTGCGTTTCTTGCTGTTTGGGAACGTTTTGAAGCAAAACGGGTTCATCCGTCAACAAACTGGCGATCATCATTTTTGATGCCGTATTTTTTGCACCCGAAAGTGTGACACTGCCTTGAAGTGGCCGACCACCTATGATGCGAAACATATGCATAATGTACAAGACAGGATACCTGATCGGCTCATTTCGTCAACGAACGATTGTTCCTTCGCAACAAACCAAAAGACCAGGAACAATCCCGGTCTTTTATTTTCTCGTGCCTAACGGAAGATGGGTGGCCATGATTTAGATGAATCGGTCGATATGACCTCGCTTCATACAGGTTCATATCTCCTCTTACAAGACGGTGGAGGCAGAAATTCCACCTAACCGCCTCTGAAAGGAAGCTGCCGTAGATCCGTTGTCGGCTAAAGCCGAACATCCTGGATCATGGAATAGTTTGAAATCATTGGTCACACCCATCCTGCCGTAAGGCATATTAAATATATCATCCTGACACAGGAGGGCAAGTTTTAGAAGAGCTTACTTTCCACTGTGCATCCACAGACTTATCCACATCTATCAACTTCACACGAACAGAATCTCCAAAAAATTTCTTTACGGTTTGATCAAAAACATCAGATGATTGTGAGACAAAAAATGTGTTCAACCCGCTTCCCTGTATATCAAACATCTCAATCGCTTGCTGTGCAACGGCATCGCTTGGATCAAACAAATGGATCGCGTAATTCTTTTGCGCAAACACATCGGCAAACACGTCCTGCACAAATGGATACTGCGTACAACCAAAAACAAGAGTCTTGGCGTTGATACGGATCGCTCGTTCAACGGCCGGAGCGATCATCTTCCATAGGTCTTGTTTGTTTGCACGTCGTTCGATCGCACCGGCAAGTTCCGGGAGCGCCATCATCTCCACGGAAATTCCGTGTCGTGCAAAGGCCCGTTCATAAATGAACGAGCGCACCGTGGCAAGCGTTGCTACGACGAGCACCTTCCCTTTCGCTTGCTCACGTAACGCTTCCGCGGCCGGAGCAACCATTTCGATGATACGCGTCGTTGAGGTTCCAAAAGCATCGAGCATGGGAACGATGACCGCAACCGAGACGCTGTTACAAGCCGCGACAAATTCCGTTGCGCCTTGACTGCGCAAAAACGTTATGGCTCGAAGGGTAAGGGTAAAAAGTTCTTCCGCTGATTTGGAGCCATAGGGCATATTGGCGAGATCGCCAAAATAAACCAAATCGGCGCTTGGCGCCTTCTTTCGGATAAGATGTGCGGTTCCCAGTCCGCCAATGCCGGAATCAAAAATACCGATCATACTCTTAATAAAGATATTCTACATCCATGTGGTTACGTATGACACTTATGACCAAAAAACGTCAACAGTCTCTCTCCTTGTTGAAAAAAAGAGACCGTTAGGTCTCAAGGGGGAGAAGCCATGCACTGTTCGTTGACACGCCAGCCGAGTTTGGCTGACATCCAGGAAAACATCTGCTTGTTCACATGCCCGGAGTCCCAATGGACGCCATAGACTGACTGCGGCCAGAGTCTCGGAAAGATGTAACGACGCGCCTGACGTAATTTGTACAGCGCATGATTGGCGTCCGTGAGCGAATGGGAGGCGTTGAAGTAGTCGTGAAACGTGGTGAATTGCAGTTCAAAGATTCGTCCGTGCCAACGCACGAGCATTTTCGCCACTTTGTAAGACGACGAAGACACATCGTTTTTGGCATCCACGGTCGCATCTTTGTCGTGATTTCCATCCAGCGACTCCACGATCTCACCGCCATCACGCAACAGCTCCAAGATGATGCGACCTGCGAGTTCCGCAATCTGTCCACACTGCTCAACAACGAACATCAGTCCGCAACGATCATGGATGACGTAAGGGTTCTCAACACTTCTTTGTTCGATCTGACGCTGGATCTTGATCCAGACACTAAAGGTTTTCTTGTCACGGTGAGAAAGGAAGACGGTCTTGCCATCTTTGGTGCATCGACAAGAGAGCCGCATCAATCGACGCGTTCTCCCATCGGCACGATGAGAAAGGTGACGATCGATCCCCACGTCTTCCGGACCGACCACATGTTGACTCGCCGGATCGTGATAGACGTAAAACTCTCTGGAAGCAAAGCCGCTCGTAAAAATGCGCTCGGCCAAAAAGGCAATGAGTCGATCCAGATCACGTCCGACCGCTTCGGTTGGATCTTCACATTCGAGCATCGCAATCGCCACGGTCTGATCAAAGACGCTCAACGCATCAAACCACCGATGAGGTTCAGGTTTGGCGTTTGACTCATGAAGTTGAGCCAACGCGAGCAGTCGTTCGAGATCGTAGGTTGTCGCGACAGAGGAATCAAGATCGAGCTGATCCTTGAAGCCAAAGGCGAAATCATGGATCAACTTTTCACGTCCGGTGCGAACATGGTCAATGGCAAAGGTCAGCAGCCATGGATTCAGATGGAGCAAACTCCGTAGCAATTCCCGACGTCGTTCGATGGCCTTCCCGCTGAACTCTAACCAGTCCCCTTCCCACTTTTTCAGCGTTCTCCAATCGATCATGATCGCTCCTTGGAGAGCTCAAGTGCTTTTGAAACGCATGATCGAGTATACAAAGAAAAAACAGAGCTGTCAACCCTGTTTTTTGAGACTGTGTTAGATTCCTTCACCGAAATGATAGCGGTCAGTAATTTTCTCGTAGTCAAACAATTCGTTCTCAAGAAAAAACCGTTTGATCTCGCTCTGTGCTGTTTCCACAGAATCGGATCCATGAATCAAATTTGATGGCATATTCATGGAAAGATCCGCGCGAATCGTCCCTGCATCCGCTTCGCGGGGGTTGGTGGAACCGACCAGTTTTCGCACTTCCGCCACAGCGTCGTATCCTTCCAGAACGATCCCGACCACGGGTGTTTGCATCATGAATTGCTTGATCGCGCCAAAAAAAGGTTTGTCGGCAAGATGGGCATAGTGCTCATCAAGTATCTCTTGATCTAATCGAATGAATTTCATTCCCACGATTTTCATTCCTTTTCGCTCGATACGGGAAACGATCTCGCCCAATAAATCGCGCTGAAGCGCATCCGGCTTCAGAAGCACTAATGTTCGTTGAATATCTGGCATAAAGTAAAAAAGGAATATTTTGGAGAATACTACAATCTTTTTCTTAAAAAGGCAAAAAAGCGGGAGCCGCGCGCACAGAAATCCCATCGGTCGACACAAGAATATCCCCATCCAAATCCGTTCGCCAAATCCGACTGCCTTGCTGGGTCAATCGCCACAAAACAATAGGATGAGGATGGCAATAGCGATTGTCGACTCCTGCGGAAATGACGGCGATCTCGGGTTTGATTGTCTGGAGCAGTTCAAAACTTGTCGATGTTTTGCTTCCATGATGACCGACTTTGAGAACATTCACATCCCCTGCCGAAATGCCAAACTCATCCTCCACGACTTCCTCTGCGTCGCCGGTGAAAAGAAAGACGGTCTTCCCATAACGCACACGCAAAACAATGGAAGTGTTGTTGCGATCTTTCTGTGTCTTTGTCGCATCAACGGTCGGCCAGATGATATCAAATGTCACTCCGTCGATCACAAAGGATTGTCCGGCGCGTCCCAACACGCGAGCCGCCTGCTGTGCGTCCATCGTTTCCTCCAGTTTTGCAATAACCGGCGTCCCGCCCCGCACGCCGGTTTCATAAATCGTTGCGACATCATAACGCTCAAAGACAGAGATAAGACCGGAAACATGATCCGCGTCAGGATGAGTCACAACGATGGCATCAATCGTGCGATCCCATGGCCACATGATGGATGGAAGTTTTGAAAGAATGGTTTGATCCGGACCACCGTCAATCAAAATTTGTTTCTGATTCGGCGTTTCAATAAAAATCGCATCGCCTTGACCGATATCCAAAAACCAAACGCGCAATGCCGGATCGCGAGCGCGGAAAAATTGCCCGGCAAGCGAAAGAACAAGAAAAGCAACCAAAAAAATCACGGCCAAAAAATGTTGAAATTCAATACGCTTAATCGGTTGTGCGCGGCGTGACAACATAAGGATCATAGATAAGCCAAGCGAGCAACAACCCCGCCATCAGAATGGCTAAAAGGTGCGAAAAACCCACCGATATGCTCGCAAACGGAAGAGCGGAAAACGTTTGAGTGATTCGCAAAAGAACATAGGAGAGTCCATAGGCCGGCATGGAGGCGACCGTGCCGCCGATCATGCCAACCGTTCCCAGAATCATCAGAAGCGGCACAAACGGAAGCACAAACGCGTTTGCGATGGGAGCCAAAATCGATAACTTGCCAAAATGCCAAAGTAATATCGGGAGGGTAAACACGATCGCCACGCACGATGAAGCGAGAGCGGTGCGAATCCCCAGGATGTCCGGAACGAAATCAAACCGCTCTTTGACGCGGGGGAAGACAAAGAGCAGAGCGGACGTGGCAACAAACGAAAGCTGGAAACCGACATCATCAAGAAGAAGTTGAGGATTGAAAATCAGCATCACGGACAGCGCAAGTAAAAGCATATTACTCCTCGATGGCTGACGGCCGATCCCGGTTTGCAAAACAAGAATCCCTGCCATGACCGTTGCACGCACAACCGCCGGAGTCGCGCCTGCCGCAATGGCATACAAGAAAAGAAGGAGAGTAATCAGAATCAATCCGCGACGACGACCCATGGGACTTTGCAAAACCATCTGCAAAAGAAAGACGGAAAAAAGAGAAACATTAAATCCGGAAGCGGCAAGAATGTGTGAAAGGCCTGTGCGCGAAAAATCTTCGCGCATGTCTGAAGACAACGCAGAACTGCCGCCAAACAAAAGCCCGGCGATAAACGACGCATGCGGTTCCGGAATCACATCGTGCAAACGCCGGGTGAGCGCATCTTTCAGGGCAAGAATCTGACCCACAAAACTATCTTGTTGAGAACGCACGTTCGTAAATTCCGGAAAAGCGCAAATCGCCAGCACTCCGCGCGAAGCAAGTTGACGATCGTAGGCAAATCCTTCAAATGGCTTCGGAGACTCAAGACGACAGCTAAAGACCACGCGATCGCCATAACGTACGCCGGGATAAAGGGAAAAACGAACAAGCACATTGCCGGAAGCAATCTTGCCTGCAATCCGCACATCGGAAATCACTGCCTGCTGGCGACTCACTCGCCGTTCCACATCCGATTTCACGGTGCCTTCGATTCGCACGGACTTGTCCAAAAAATTTTGCACCGTTGTCAGATCACTTGGCAACACACTCTGTTGGTAGCGAAATATCCCAAACGTAAAACACAGAAGGGCAAATAAAAGCCGCCGCTCATTCTGCCCCACCCAAAAAGCCGCGAGGGCCGCAGAACAGGCAACAAACAAAAATGGAAGACTCTCAAGCGCAAGAAAAAAGGGTCCGAGTAAAATGCCTAAACAAAAAAACGCCAAAATCCAAGTCAATGTTTTCGAGGGCGAGCACGCGATCTTATGAAGCCAGCCCGACTCCCACATACTGAAATCCAAACTTGGTCAGATGTAAATCCGCCAAACAATTTCGACCATCAAAAATAATCGGTTCGATCATATGCTCTTTCAATGCGGAAAAGGACACCCAACGAAATTCAGGCCATTCTGTCAGCACAACCAGCGCTTCCGCGCCCATTGCCGCATCCATGGGTGTCGGAGCGTATTGAACACAATCCGGCAAAACCCGCTTCGCATTTTCCATCGCTCTTGGATCAAACACGCACACATCAGCTCCCAGGGCGATCAATCGTTGCACGATCGCAATCGCGACAGAATCGCGAATGTCGTCTGTATCCGGCTTGAAAGACAAACCCCAAACACCGATTTTACGACCTTTGATCACCTGAAGACAACGCTGAATTTTTTTTAAAAAAAATTCTCTTTGCCGCTCGTTCACTTCGATCACCGCTCCAAGCAGTTTAAACTCGTATCCCTGAACACCCGCATAAGATTTCAGCGCGTGGACATCTTTTGGAAAACAAGATCCGCCAAATCCAATCCCCGCACGCAGAAACGGTGAACCAATCCGTTTGTCCAGTCCGAGTCCATGAGCAATTTCTCTCACGTCCGCTCCTGTCCCTTCCGCGATATTGGCGATTTCATTTATGAAAGATATTTTGGTGGCGAGAAACGCGTTTGAACACACTTTGATAAGTTCCGCGGATTCGATGCCTGTGTGAAAAAATAAGCTCTTGAGGCCTTCATGCATTTGTTCAACCAAATGAAAAACCACGGGATCATCCGCGCCAATAACCACTCGATCCGGCCGGATAAAGTCGGAAAGAGCCGTGCCTTCGCGCAAAAATTCCGGAACGGCGGCAATTTGGATGAGCGGAGCCAATTCGGCATGATCCTGCTCTTCCAATTTGGCGCGCACACAATCCAAAAAACGACGATTCGTTCCGACAGGAACCGTGCTCTTCATGACAAGAAGCGCCTCGTGATTCAACAGACATCCGATCTGATCGGCGGCAGAATACAAAAAGGAAAGTTCCGCTTCTCCGCTCGATCGAAGGGGAGTCTGAACGGCAACCATGATGATATCCGCTTGATCAATCACGGATGAAAGATCCGTTGTAAAAATAATCTGACCGTTTTCTTGAAATTTTTGAAGCGCCTCTTCAAGCCCGGGCTCATAAAAAGGTGTCTGGCCAAGATCAAGCATGGCGATCTTTGCCGCATCCGTATCCACGCACGCCACTCGATGACCCAAAGACGCAAACCCGAGTCCTGTCGTGAGACCGACATAGCCGGTTCCAATCATGAGGATGTTCATAAAACCTTTTTCAGAAATCCTCTTCGAGGATGATGTTAAGAATCCGTCCGGCAACGTAAATAACTTTTTTGATTCCCTTCCCTGCCAAATACTTTTGAATATTTGCGTCCTCTAAAGCCATCGTTTTCACTGTTTCTTCATCCGCGTCCGGCGCGACTTCAACGGTTGCGCGCAACGTGCCGTTCACTTGAACGCCAAGACAAACGAGTTCGTCTTTCGCGAGATGAGGATCATAAATCGGCCAATCGAACGTTTCAAGCAGTTGCGTTCCGCCCATGTGCTCGAAAAGCTCATTGGCAATGTGTGGAGCAAACGGACACAGCAATCGCAAAAATGTCGCGAACGTTTCCGTTCTGATTGATTCTTGTTCTTTCATGGCGTTCATCAAAATCATCATGGCGGACACCGCCGTGTTGAATCGCATCTGCTCAATATCCTCTGAAACTTTTTTGATCGTTTGATGCAATAATCTGGTCATTTCTTTTGTTTCCCCTTGTCCTCCCCCGTTCCCCCGCGTCTTCCCTGCCGCCTCAACCACTTTTTCCAAAAATCTCCTCATTCCAATCAATCCATTCTCCTTCCATGGCACGGGCTCGGCAAACGGACCCATGAACAACTCATACAAACGAACCGCATCCGCTCCATACTGGTTGATCAACTCATCCGGATTCACGACGTTGCCTATGGACTTCGACATCTTCGATCCATCATCCGCCAGAATCAGTCCATGGCTCGTGCGCTTCAGGTACGGCTCGCTGGTTGGCACATGACCACGATCGAACAAAAATTTATTCCAAAACCTGGAATACAACAAATGAAGAGTTGTATGTTCCATGCCCCCGTTGTACCAATCAACAGGCATCCATTTTTTAAAATGAGACTGATAGTTGGAAATGGGAAACGGGTAAGTTTCAGAAACCCCTTTCATAAGATAGGCCAAAAAGTACCAACTTGAACCGGCCCAGTTTGGCATGGTATCTGTCTCTCGCATGGCAGAACAACCGCAGACAGGGCACGTCGTTCGCACCCATGCTTCCATCGCGGCAAGGGGCGATTCACCTGTTTCCGTTGGTTCGTATTTCTCAACCTCCGGCAGGGTGACGGGAAGTTGATCTTCTGGAACCGGCACCCACTCACACGTTGAACACCACACAAGCGGAATCGGCTCGCCCCAATAACGCTGACGCGAAAACACCCAATCGCGGAGCTTAAAATTCGTTTTTTTGCGACCACCGGTTTTCTCGATGGCTTCATCAAAGGAAACAAGCGGCTCATTGACAATCGACAAAGAGAAGGATTCAGCAAAGGATCGGTCGCGTTCGTCGTGCGCCGGAACGGCCATGATCGCTCCTGTTCCGTATCCGCCCAGCACATAATCAGCGACCCAGACGGGAATCTCTTTTCCATTCGCCGGGTTGATCGCCACAACGCCCGTGTCAACGCCGGTTTTTTCTTTTCCTTCAGCGATGCGATCCATTTCTTCGCGTTTGAGCGAGGCATCGACATAGCCGCGAACTTCTTCGCTCGCCTGCCAACCAACATCCAACCACTTCTTGGCGACCTCCGGCGAAATCACCAAAAACGTCGCCCCCAGAATCGTATCCGGTCGCGTGGTGAACACCGTCGCCTTGTGCTTCCCCTGTTCCTGTCCCTGGACATTCAAAACAAAATCAATCTCCACGCCCTCACTCTTCCCGATCCAATGGCGTTGTTGCACCTTGATTTTTTCAAGATAGTCCAGTGTATCGAGATCTTCGAGCAATCGCTGTGCATATTTTGTGATCGCGATCATCCACTGCTCTTTATCACGCTTTTTTGTTTCACCGCCGCAACGTTCGCATTTTCCATCCACGACTTCTTCATTTGCAAGACCAATCTTGCACGCGAAGCACCAGTTGATCGGCATGCTCGCTTTGTACGCAAGTCCGGCTTTAAAAAATTCAAGAAACATCCATTGTGTCCATTTGTAGTATTCCGGATCGCTTGTCTTCACCTCGCGCGACCAATCAAAACTCAATCCAAGCGCTTGAAGTTGCCGCTTGAATGTAGCGATGTTTTCGGCGGTAACTTCTTGGGGCTTACGACCCGTTTTTATCGCATAATTTTCCGCTGGCAAACCAAAGGCATCCCATCCAATGGGATACAAAACGTTGTACCCTTGCATGCGTCGCTTACGAGCGACCACATCAAACGCGGTATAAGAACGAAGATGTCCCATGTGTAAACCGGCGCCGGACGGATACGGAAACTCGATTAAACAATAGAACTTCGGTTTTTCTGAATCATTCTTGGCCTGAAAAACGTCAGATTCTTTAAAACGCGCTTGCCATTTTTTTTCAATCTCCAAATGAGGGTATGCCATAAAAAAGATATCAAAACGATCTTATCAGAGCCAATGGCATTTTCCAAATCACCGGTCTCTTGACAGCGAACACATTTTCCGTTAAGATATTTCCCTGTCCTGCACTATCAACCAAAGAAAGGCAAGAGGTCAGCAATGCTGGACGAATTTGTTCATTCACATCCTCAAGTCGTTCTTCTAAATCAAAGAATCGCGATTCTCAACGAATCGTTAAGAGACGCTTTTCGTATTTGCCATCGGAGAGATGTCCCGCCCTTGGTACGAAATGTGTATGAGCACATTTCGGTGACCGGCACACAAAACCTTGCCATCACCCTAGAGCTGGAATCCTATTTGGCGTCCAAACAGTGGCTCAACATCCCTCGAGTAGATCGGCTTCTTCTTGAAACGGTCGCCTTGCATCAATGTCAGATCGATCGGAAGATGCAACAAAAATTGGATCCCAAAGCAGGCAAAGCGATCGCGATCATGGGCTCGATGATTCAAGAACGATTAACGGCCCTCCTTCTCAACATCCAATCATCCCAACGAAGTCTCATTTTCAAGCTTGGAACGCTCCCAGCGATGACACAACCTGATTGGGAAGTCTCCTTTCTCGGAGCCGCCGCTGCGGTTCGAGCGATCAAGGGCTTTCACGGGATTGATGGCGTCATCATCCGACTTCCAACGATCGAAGAGGATGTTGACCATGGGATCGACCTGTTCGTCGAAACGACCACCGGTCTTACATCCGAACGGCAACATCATCTCAATCTCGCCGTCAGTGTGAAATCCGTGAAGCGACCCCTACAGATGTACGGAGAGCGTTTGCTCTGTGGCACGACCCCGAATGCAAACGGAGCCGTTGCGCAACAAATGCGCATCATCCGCGGGGCATGCGCCATGCGCATACGTTATTCCCGTCGTTTCTTACCCGTGCGCATCTTGGTTGGAAGACCACACGACGTTGACTATAGAATCTTCGTCGAACCATCAGAAATCCTCGTTCTGAAACAACTCCTTGATCAAACGGAACCCGCGCTCCGCTCATCGCGTAGAAGCGTTTACTCCGACGTCGCCTGAAGTCCTTCTTGGACTTCTTTTTTATTTTTTGCCTGCACGAGCCGTTCAAGCGCAAGCACAAAAGCCGCACGACGCCAATCCGTATGAAGTTCTTGCGCGCGAGTAAAAATCAGTTCCGTTTGCCTTTGAATATTTTTTTTCAATCGATCAAAGACTTCTTGTTCACTCCATTGTTCCCCCTTTTTGTTTTGCTCCCATTCATAAGTTGAAACCGTGACGCCACCGGAATTCGCCAAAATATCCGGAATCACTTGAATGTTTCGATCAAACAAAATGTCATCCGCTTCCGGAGTCGTTGGGCCGTTAGCCAATTCTAAAATCATTTTTGTTTTAATGCGCGACGCGTTCTCTTGAGTGATTTGATTTTCCAGCGCGGCCGGAACAAGCACATCACACTCGACTTCAAGAACGCTCTGCATCAAACGCACTCCTCCGACAAACTCGTGGACAGATCCCTCTCTCTTTTTAAAAGCGACAAGAGCGGGAATGTCGAGCCCTTCCGGATTTATCACCGCGCCTTTTGAATCGGAAACAGCAAGTACTTTATGACCGGCATGAAAAAACAGTTCGGCCATGTGCTGGCCGGCGTTGCCAAATCCCTGAATCGCGATCCGACACGTTTGCGGAAGCGAAACACGATCGTGCAACGTTTCAAACGTGTAAAACCCGCCCAGAGCCGTTGCGCGATCGCGTCCAAACGAACCGCCTGCGGAAACCGGTTTTCCCGTGATAACGGCTCCGGTCTTATCGCCGGTTATTTGCGCATACTCATCCGCCATCCACATCATCATCTGTGGCGTGGTGTTCACATCCGGCGCGGGAACATCTTTGTCCGGACCCAAAACATCAAAAAGCGCTCGCATCCATGCTCGAGACAAACGTTCAAGCTCACCCAAAGACAACTCTTTTGGATTGATCGTTGCTCCGCCTTTTCCGCCTCCCATGGAAATATCGGCAACCGCGCATTTGAACGTCATCCAAAACGCAAGAGCGTTAATCTCCTGAAGATTTGTGTCTTGATGAAATCTGATTCCCCCTTTATACGGCCCGCGCCAATTGTTATGTTGTACGCGATAAAATTCAACCATCTGCAAAGAACCGTCATCTTTCTGAAGTGGAATATGTCCGCGAATTTCTCGATGTGGATACATTAATTGTTCAAGCAGTTGAACATCAAACGCTTTGATCGCTTGTGCGCGTTCAAGTTGCAAAAGAGCGTTTTCAAATGGGTTGACCATAAACATTTATTGATGAGACCTCTGTAAAACTCGATGAGATTGACTTGAACGGGCTGTCGATCCGCGCGAACCCTACTGAAACGTAGGGAGAGCGGGGTCGACGGGTGCCCGTGAAAGTCAAGATCGCGAGTTTTATTGATGAGACCTCTGTAAAACTCGATGAGATTGACTTGAACGGGCTGTCGA
>CAYJVQ010000001.1:18564-27337 GCA_964373605.1 uncultured Gammaproteobacteria bacterium
ACGTAGGGAGAGCGGGGTCGACGGGTGCCCGTGAAAGTCAAGATCGCGAGTTTTACAGAGGTCTTTGTGACAACCAGCGTTCCGCATCCAACGCAGCCATACACCCCGTACCCGCGGCCGTGACGGCCTGACGATAGACATGATCAATCACATCCCCGCCGGCGAACACGCCTTCCACACTCGTTTTTGATGAAAAAGGTTCCACCACGATGTATCCTTTCCTGTCCACGGCTAACTGATTTTGAAAAAGATCTGTGTTTGGTTTGTGTCCAATCGCCACAAACAAACCGTCCGCAAATAATTCCGAACCTTCGTGCGTTTGATTGTTAAAAATTTTCAAGCCCTTCAGGCGTGTTCCATCCCCTAAAACTTCCTGCACCTCCGTATTCCACAAAAACTTAATTTTGGGATTCTCCCTCGCGCGCGTTTGCATGATTTTAGATGCGCGGAGTTCACGGCGCCGATGAATCACGGTCACTTTGCTCGCAAACTTCGTCAAAAAATTCGATTCTTCCATCGCGGTGTCACCACCTCCGACGACCACCACTTGCTTATCTTTAAAGAAAAAACCGTCACATGTTGCGCACGCGCTTACCCCATGACCTTGATATTTCTTTTCGCCAGGCACTCCAAGCCAAATCGCTTGTGCGCCGGTACACACGATAACGGCCTGGCTCTGATAGACTGTTTCCCCTGCCGAAATGATAAACGGACGGCTGGAAAAATCAACGGAAGTAACGTCCTCGCTCACGATGCGCGTTCCAAAGCGCTCGGCTTGCTTCTTGAACAGTTCCATCATCACAGGCCCGAGCAATCCATCGGGAAATCCCGGGTAATTTTCCACTTCCGTTGTCAGCATCAATTGTCCTCCCGGCTGACCGCCAAGCATGCGCCCTTCAAACAAAAGCGGCGCAAGCTGTGCCCTGGCCGCATAAAGAGCGGCGGTATAACCCGCGGGTCCTGACCCAATGATAATTAAACGCTCGGATGGCATAAGACCTTTCTTTAAACGTACTTTTCCATTTTCGCTTTTAACTGCGCTTTTTCCATTGTTCCGGAAAACTGCTCAACCACCTGGCCCCCCTTAAAAATAATAAACGTGGGAATGGACAAAATGTTGTAACGTTGCGCAATCTCCGCATTTTCATCAACATTCACTTTCCCCATGTCCACCTCGTCCATTTCCCTCGCAAGCTCCTCCACAATCGGACTCATCACTCGACACGGACCGCACCAAGGAGCCCAAAAATCTACGAACACGGGCTTTGACGATTGAAGAACGGTTTGATCAAAATTTTCCGATGTGAGATTGTGTAACATAAGACCTTTTTCAAAATGAGCTTACAGCCGAAAAACAAAAGATTCGAGCGAAAGCTGCTTGAGAGAAACGATGGAATAACAGAGTTATTTCGAAATTTTCGAAAATAGCTTGTAGCTGAATCTGTTGTTTTGCAGGCATAAAATAATTTTGAAAAAGGTCTATGCTTAGCGAAGACTGACACCTTCGATTTTTAATTTTTGAGATTTTGTTTCTTCTTGATAGGCCTCAAACAAATCTCCCTCTTCCGGTTTAATCTTGCCGCGATAGTCCAGACCGATCTCCTGACCTTCTGTCGCTTGTTTCAACTCTGACTTTCCAAGTTGGAGTTTCTCAATCCATCCCTCCCCGACATATTCTCCCTCGTGGGTTAAACGCAATTTCGCTCCCGGAATCACGAGGCCTTTTTTCACGCGACCGCCAACAATCCACCCATGATCGGATTTGCGAAAAATTTTCAAAACGCCAAACGTCCCGAGTTCCGTCAGAGTCGTTTCGGATGGAAGCATTTTTTGAAGCGAGCTCATCACCTCCTCAAACAGTTTGTAAATAACTTGATAACCGCGAATTTCGACCTGTTTATCTCGCGCAAGCTCTTGCGCCGTCGTTGTGGGATGAACGTTAAATCCAACGATGATGGAGTGCGTTGCTTCAGCGCTGGACACATCCACATCGGTAATATTTCCCAAACCTTTCTGAACAATTTTCACACCGATCTGTTCATGATGAATTTTATCAAGCATACCCAAAATCGCTTCCAAAGAGCCAAGGACGTCACAACGGATGATCAAATTGAGATAGCGCTTTTCCTCTGAAACATCACCGGGATCGGAGAGGGGTTGCAGATGCTTAATCGCCGCCACCTCTTCGGTGGCTCGGTGAGAGCTGTCGGTCGATTTAAGGCGTTTTAAAATCGCTTCCTTTGTTGGAACTTCCATGATATCTCCTACGGTGGGGGCAATCTTCCAGCCGATAATTTTTGCAGGTGTGGATGGAAGCGCTTCTTTCAAGTCTGCTCCGCGCCAATCACGCAAAGCACGGACACGACCAAAAAGCGTGTCTCGAATGCTCAACGTGTCGCCCAAACGCAGAGTGCCGCTTTGCACGAGAACGGTTGCCACAGCGCCCGCGCCTGGATCCACATGAGATTCGATCACGGTTCCAAGCGCACGCTGGGTAGGGTTTGAAACAATTTTATCTTTTTCAAAATCCGCCACAAGCAGAAGCACGTCCAAGAGCCCATCAATATTTGTTCCTTGCTTTGCGGAAATCGGAATCATAACCGTTTTTCCGCCCCAATCTTCCGGAACCAGCCCCAATTCGGAAAGTTCCCCCTTTACTTTGTCAATATTGGCCTGTTCGCGATCGATTTTATTGAGCGCGACCACAAAGGGAATCCCCGCCGATTTGATGATGTTAATGACTTCTTTGGTCTGTGGCTGAACGCCATCGTCTGCCGCAACGACTAAAATCGCGATGTCGGCAACCTTTGCACCACGCGAACGCATGATCGTAAAGGCCTCATGCCCCGGCGTATCAATAAAAGTCAGATGTCTGCCTTTACGCTCCACTTGATAGGCGCCGATGTGTTGGGTAATACCGCCAGCTTCCGTATCAACCACGTTTGTTTGACGAATCGCATCGAGTAATTTGGTTTTTCCGTGATCCACATGGCCCATCACCACAATCACCGGCGCGCGCGCCTGTAAATTCTGATCGGCTTCCTGTGCCATACGCTCGCGAATTTTCTCAAGACCGGCCGTATCTTCTTCTCTCATTTGATTTTCACGCTCCGCCAGAAATCCAAGGTCTTCTGCAATAATACTGGCGGTATCGAAATCAATGCGTTGATTGATCGCCGCCAAAATTCCATTTTTCATCAGCTCTTGCATGACCCGAGGTATCGGGAGATCCAGTCGAGACGCAAAATCACGCACCGTCATCACGGAAGGAATCGCCACCTTTTTCAATTGATCAGACTTCACGCCGGTCTTGCGCTCTGAAAGCGATTTCTGCATTTCAACCTTCTCGGCAAGACGTTGTTTGCGCGTCATTTCGCTCCAAGCTTCCATGATGCTTTGAGCTTGACGATTATCGATCTTGATCGCTTTTTTCCCAACAGAAAAGCCGAGCTCTGGAAGCTTATCGAGAAGTTGCTGTGGTGGCACGCGAAGACGCCGTGCAAGTTCAGTGATGTTCATAGGAGTCGCGTAATCAGACTGTTGAAAAACTCGATGAGATGTCGGTGCGCGGGGTGAGAGACCTCTGAAACGTCCTAAAATGGACGTTGAAGAGGTGGCGCCGTCCCGCAAGCCGACAGCTCTCGAGTTTTGAGAGCAGTCGCGTAAGCAGGCAAGACAAGATGACAAACTGGTGCAAGCATAGTAAAAAGGAACAGATTGGTCAATGATCGCGAATTCTCTCTATGTCAGGATTCCTTCTTATTGATAAACCTCCACACATGACCTCCCACGATGTGATCGACCGTGTGCGGCGCGTCACCGGTGAACGCCGAGTCGGGCATGCCGGCACGCTTGACCCGTTTGCAACAGGCCTTCTGATTGTGGCGGTCGGACGCGAAGCCACGCGGGAACTGTCAAAATTCGCCAAACTCGATAAAACATATCAAGCGACATTTGTTCTTGGAGCCGCGTCAAATACGGACGATGTCACCGGAACCATCACCCGATCCCCAGGATGGACTCCCTCGGGGAAAGACTTTCTTGAGGATCGAATTCAAAAGGCGCTCAAACAATTTGTGGGAGAAATCGAACAAATTCCACCCGCGTACAGCGCGATAAAAATCCATGGCCAAAAAATGTACGAAGCGGCGCGCAAGGGTAAACCTCTACAAGCAAAACCAAGACGTCTCACCGTTTATTCAATCACTTTGTTATCGCATTCTCAAACCTTACAACCAAACTCGATCGAGATGACATCCGAGGGGCTCCTCTCGATCCATGTCATCATCCACTGCTCGTCTGGCACCTACATCCGCGCCATCGCTCGGGACCTTGGCAAATCCTTGGGAACCGGCGGTTACGTTCAATCCTTGCGTCGAACGAGAATCGGCCCGTTTGCGATTGAAGAATGCACACCCATGGAAAATTCAAAGATGATCCCCATAAAGACCGCTCTTTTGAGACTTTGACAGATAGTCATTCTTTTGCTAACTTAAGCGCGTCCCTTCATAACGAATTTATCAGTTGGAAGGAAACGAATCGGACGTGGACAACGCTCTTATGCCAACAATGTTTCGTGCGTTTTTAAAGATTTTCTAAGCAAAACCGAGCTGATCGTCCCACCCCTTTTCCCTTCTCCAACAAGACGTTTATTTTATGATTACCCTTCCACTCATTGTCACGCTGTTTGTCGGGCTTGTTTTTGGTTCGATGCTCGGCTATCTCTACCGCCAGACGCTTGGAAAAAAATCCGCTGATCAAGCCGAGGCAAAAGCGGAAAAAATGCTGTCCGAGGCAAAAACAAAACAACAAGAAATTCTGCAACAAGCAAAAAATGAACATCAGAACCTTCTGCTTGAGGCAAAAGAAAAATCGATCTCCCTTATTGAAGAGGCCAAACGGGAAGAGCAAACACATCGACGCGATTTGCAAGACCAGCAACGAAGACTCGAAAATCGCGAAAATGTGTTTGATCAAAAACTTCTTGAACTTGAAGAGAAAAAAACACACATCGAGCAAAGAACGAAAGAAGTAGAATCGATTCGCGAATCTATCGAAAAAACTAAAGATGAACAGGCCCTCAAACTCCAGCAAATCGCCGGACTCACCAAAGAGCAAGCGGAGGAAAAACTCCTGAAAGAAGTCGAACGGGACTCACAGGAAGCCCTCATGAGTCGGTTACGGAAAATGGAACAGATCACCGAGGAAGAGTTGGAAATCAAATCCAGAAAAGTTCTCTCGCTTGCGATGACACGATTTGCTTCTTCGGTTTCAACGGATACCACAACCACGGTGGTGGAATTGCCAAATGACGAAATGAAAGGCCGCATCATCGGAAAAGAAGGACGAAACATCAAGGCCATCGAAATGTTGACGGGCACGGAAATCATTGTGGATGATACTCCGTCAGCCATTACGATCAGCGGCTTCTCGCCCATTCGCAGACAAGTGGCAAAACGCGCGCTGGATGCTTTGATCAAAGACGGTCGCATTCAACCCGCACGTATCGAAGAAGCCATTGGGGATGCCAAAAAAGCGCTCGCACAGGATTTACGAAAAGCGGGCGAGGACGCGCTCTATCAACTCGGCATTCCTGTCTCATCCATTGATCCAAAACTCACCTCGATTCTTGGCCGCATGAAATACCGTACCAGTTACGGACAAAATGCTCTGCAACATTCCATGGAGGTTGGAACGATCGCGGGAATGATCGCCGAAGAGCTCGGAGCCGACGTGTTTGTTTGCAAAAAGGGCGGACTCTTTCATGATATCGGAAAAGCGGTGGATCATGATATGCAAGGTGCGCATCCGGAAATCGGATATAACATCATGAAAAAATTCGGGTTTCCGGAGGAAATTTGCTACCAGTCGATCGCTCATCATGAAGATCGTCCACGAACGATCGAAGGAGCCGTGGTGAAAGCGGCGGATGCGATTTCCGGAGCCAGACCCGGCGCGCGAAAACAATCGCTTGAACAATTTATTCAACGCATGGAGGAACTCGAGAGAACGGCGGGAACGTTTGAAGGAGTGGAAAAAGCGTACGCCATTCAAGCCGGACGTGAAATCCGCGTGTTCATCCAACCACAAAAAATCGATGACCTCACATCCTTCAAACTTGCCAAAGACATTGCCGCCAAAATTGAGGCGGAATTATCTTACCCCGGCGAAATCAAAATTACCGTGATTCGCGAAACGCGCGTCATTGAATATGCTCGATAAGTTGTCACCACGTTCGATTTCTGCTATCTTAACAATGAGGAATATGAACAAAGCCGAACTCGCCAATCGTTTGGCGGAAAAACTGAATATCTCAAAAAAACTGGCTGAAGATTTTTTGGCCGGATTTGAAGAACTCGTCACGCGAACACTCTTGCATGGCGATGAAGTCACTCTTGCGGGATTTGGAACGTTTAGCGCCAGAACGCGCAAAGGCCGCATGGGCGTAAATCCCCAAAAACCGTCCGAGCCGATCGAGATTCCAACCGTCGTCGTTCCAAAATTCAAAGCGGGAAAAGCGCTCAAAGATACGCTCAAAGGAAAACGAATGGTTTAAAAACCAAATCGCGAATTTTGAGCGCGGTCTGACTGAACAAAGGCTTCCACTTCACCAAACACATCGCCCAGCGTGACCAAACGTGCAGTCGATTCTTTTCGCTCTTTCCATTCGATGGCATCTTCCGCGAGCGTTTTTTCCGAAACCACCAGCCGCAGCGGAATGCCGATCAAATCCGCGTCTGCAAACTTTTCTCCCGCGCTTGCCTCGCGATCATCCCAAAGGACATCCACCCCGTGCGACTCCAAATCGCGCGCAAGCGACTCGCACGTCTCTTCGATCGTCTCACGCATCGATACATCCTTGGTGGAAAGCGAGATCAGATGAACACAAAACGGAGCGACTGATTTTGGCCAGATCATCCCGCGATCATCGTGATGAACTTCAACAATCGAACCCAACAAACGCGAAATCCCGATCCCATAACAGCCCATGATCACCTCTTGCATCCGGTTATTCGCGTCCTGAACTTTCAAATCAAACGCATCGCTAAAGCGTGTTTTGAGCGGAAAAATATTTCCAACTTCGATCGTTTTTATTTCTCGGATCGTTCCCTCTTTGCAAGAAGGACACGCCTCTCCCGCTTTGACTTCAGCAATCTCTCGATTCTGCGCAAAACCGCACTCACAGGAATACACCAAATCTTCTCCATGCTCTGTCGCCACTTGAAATTCATGACTGTACTTTGAAAAAATTCCCCCGCTTGCTTCCACGATCATCGCCTCAAGTCCGCAGCGGTCAAACACGTTCAAGTAGGCCCGCTTGGATTGTTCATAAAAATTCCAAAAGTCTTCCTCGCTCAAGTGAAAACTGTACAAATCTTTCATCGAAAATTCCCGTCCGCGAAGCAAACCGGATTTCGCGCGCGGCTCGTCACGAAATTTGTCTTGAACCTGATAGACGCAAAGCGGTAAATCTCGATACGAATGAACGAATTGCTGGACAAGAGGCGTGACAACTTCTTCATGCGTGGAACCAAGCGCATATTTTTTGTCCCCATGTCCTTCCAGCTTAAAAAGAACGTCGATTTTATCCCAACGTCCGCTTTTATCATACAATTCTTTTGGATGGAGCGTCGGCATGTAAATCTCACTTGCCCCTAATTGGTTCATTTCATCGCGCACGATATTTTGAATTTTTTTGAGGGTCCGAAGGCCAAGCGGCAAATAAGTAAAAACACCTGCCATCAACTGGCTGATAAAACCGGCCTGGGTGAGCAAACGCGCGTTTGTCGATTCCGCGTCGTGAGGCGCGGACTTATTGGTTTTTCCAAAGAGGGTTGAATATCTCATAATGATCACAGTATATTAAAAATGCTTGCACGATTCAACTGACTGTGATAAAAAAGGCATCCCCAGAAGGAGGCACCATGTCTGGATTGAAGTCCAAAATCACCATCCTTGGCGGGCCACGACTTATCGCCTTTGACGAATCGTGGTACAGCCAGATCGAGACGGTAACCAGTCTCGAACCGTATCTTCTCCCAAAAACGCGAGCGGAACTCGAACTGGCCGCCCGTGAAGAACGTCTTCTTGTAGCGATCGATGCCGCACAAGATTCCCGCGTCGTGGGCGGTATCGGCCTTTGGGAGTTGGATCGCGACGACATGGGAGTGATGTGGCACAAGCTCGAAACGTTCTTTGTCATGCCCGAGTACCGATTTCGCAAAACAGGTCTCCCGATCGCAGACAGGCTCTTTACGCGCTTGCTTGATGAAAATCGAGAAAAAAACATTGTCTGCACAACCGGCAACATTCGCGCGATTCGCACCGGAGCGCGAAACGGCATGCAGCCGATCCGTTGTCGCGATCTTCCCGGCAAGATCAGGCTTAGCTCCTGCGTCTGCTCCGGAGACGCACTCATTGGTAACAACCGCGCCTCCTGTCTGGTGAGCGTCTCTGGCGACACATGGTTACGCTTGGGTGAACCGCCACGGTTGCATTGGCCCGCCAAAGAAATCATTTGGGTGGGTTGACTCCTCTTTCCGCATCCGTCCATGGATGCGTTTTTTTAATCCAAAAAATTCCGAGCGTTTCGACGCGCGGAAGAGTAAAGAAGTCTCGCGCGGGCAAGGGGTGTCGGATGAACGATCTTGTCGGACCAAGACTTGATCGTCATCTGCCCAACGCGAGACGAATGTACTGTAACGAAAAACAAAAACTTTGTCTCGTCTCGCCGATCCCAGGGCTATCCCAGGGTTAACCCTGGGATCGGAAA
>CAYJVQ010000001.1:27347-29435 GCA_964373605.1 uncultured Gammaproteobacteria bacterium
CCCACCGCTCACGGAGCGCTGAGCGCGATCGGGCCGGAGTGAGAGCGCAGAAATGTGCCGCCGGTCAATAGAGCGACCTTCTGGAGCGATGCATCCGCATACGGATGAAGCGAATGCGCGATCACCGGCGGAAGGTTCAAGTTGTAAAACCCATGCCAGTCGTCACCGGGCTCGTCTGTGATGAGCACGATGGCGTCCGGATGATACGACTTCGCCCATTCAAGAGCGTGCCGCGTGTTTTCAAACCCACCGTGAATCTGGAAGTTGATCCCTTCGGCTTCCAGCTCACGGACATGCCCGTCGGCAAACATCACCACTTTACCAATCTGCTTGCCGGCATTCTTGACCGCCTGCAGATACCAAGAGGCCACTCGCTCACGGTCATCTTCCCCATCGTCACCGGCCATGCTACCGGTCTCGTCAATCACGATGGCAATCTTGTTGCCGGAGACGTTGTTAATCGTCTCCTGAATCGATACCGGAGCTGTACGCGATGGAATCCGCAGAACATCCCCCGGTTGAAGCGAATTGGCGCTCACCATCGGTTTGCTGCCAATGGTAACGAGCTCATTGCAGTACCGGCCACGACGATGCGGGTTCTTCCGGTACTCCGGTGAAAGCTTATCACATCTCTGGGCCGCGTGCAGGGCGAGTTCGTGTTCATTGGCAACGACGATCGACTCCCAGGGAACCCCGAGCCGCTGGGCAATCGAGATGATGAAGTCGCCGCGCCGAACCGTGTACTTGGTGAACTTCTGCTGTACCACCGTTGACGCAACTTGTCGAACATCGGCGACCGTGGCCCCGGGAAGAATCGAAGCCGATGCTGTTCCTTCTTTGACTTCATCGGGTGCGACGAGCGCACGGTTGATGAAATGGATGCCGGAAGCGGCGATCAGAACAATGAACACGCCCAACAACGCAAGGCGCCTGAACCTGCCCACTGGGCGTGTGTCCAAATACCACTTGCTGTGAAAACCCATGGCTCCTCCTCTTGTAAACCGTCGGTTTACCGGCTCCTCTCCGCACGGTGCGGATGAGCATAGACAATACAGGATTTTGACATAAAAGTCAACCGTGCCCGAGACCCCGAACAACTCCCGATCCCAGGGATAACCCAGGGTTATCCCTGGGTTATCCCTGGGATCGGAAAACAAAAAACCCCGCGGCGTGAGCGGGGCAGTTGAAACGTGGGATTCACCTGGAAGGTGAATGTTCAGATGTTGGAACCCTGGTGGAGCTCCGAAGGTGGTAGAGGTAGATGGCGCCAAGGCCCAAGAGAACATCAAGCGGAGGGCGACGCTGTGATTGCGTTGCGTCGAGTATTTCAATCACGCGATCGAGAAGTTGGCCATTGGCTGTTTCCTCGACAATGGCCGAAAGAAAACTTCTCACGAACAACTGCAGGTGCGGGTAATCCTGCTCGTTGGGAATAGGTTCGCTAATACGCCGAAAAATAGTCCTCACAAGCGCTTTCACCTGCATGTGCGTCTCAAGAAACGCGAGAAACTCACGGTATCGTTCGATGAAAGAAGGAGTCAAAAGCATGACGTCCTTTACACGAGCCACATGGCCACGGTCGTATGCGTCACGCAGAAGGTTGGCGAATTCAGAATCGATGTCAACAAGCTTGTTGCCCACGATGGTGATCTCCCGGTTGTAGGTTATCGCAGAGACATTCGACGAACGCCATAAAGTCATAGCCCTCGTCGAATGGTGCGTCGGGTGGGGGTCGAACCCACGGCCAAGAGATTAAGAGTCTCCTGCTCTACCACTGAGCTACCGACGCAAATGGTTCACTCAATTCAATCTTTCATCGCGTCAATTCTGCCAGATCAATTGACAAACGTCAACATTTCGCGTAGGATCGGCTCAGTAACAGAGTGTTCAAAATGAGATGAAATGTCAGTGCGCGGAATGAGTTCGGTCTTCTCATGCGGGCGTAGCTCAGCTGGATAGAGCACCAGTCTTCGGAACTGGGTGTCGGGGGTTCAAATCCCTCCGCCCGCACCAAAACTAACTTTGTCGGAATGGACTGCTCCGCGCGGCGAGTACGCCGCGCTCCGCAGGGCAAAATCCGCTTTTGTT
>CAYJVQ010000002.1:0-25202 GCA_964373605.1 uncultured Gammaproteobacteria bacterium
CGTTCGCTCAAAACAGATCAAACCGTTGGTTTGCTCTGTTCTCTCGCTCACTCACAGCTCGCGAGTTTTGAGAGCAATCTCTATTTTATCTCAAGGTAAACATGATCCACCAGCCGAGAAACCTTTCGAACCCAAAAAGGAAAAAATTGCACATCCACAGAAGTGGCAACGCCTTCTTGAATCAACGTGCGACGCACCTCCTCTTCTGACATTCCAACAAAACGTCCGGCCTCCAAAGCTTGACTTGTCTTCGAAGTCATCGCGCGACCGGTTTGGCTGACTTGAATGCTTGCCGTTGCGTCTTGAAGATTCACTTGTTGAACCGTCACGCGCCGATTCTCTTCGCCAAAATCCACAAATTCCCGCCCTTGACCCAAACCTTCATGCAGTTTGCGAAGAGTGATTTTTTTCAGCGCCTCTTCATCGTAAAAAACGGCGGTCACACTCACTTTCAGCTCCACATCAAACGTCCCCACTTCCTCACCGGCTTTTACATCGGTTTTTTGATCGAGGACTTCAACAAAAAACGCCTCGCCAGTGTACAACGGTTGACGTTGCGCTCGCAACATCGCTTTGGCGTCCTCAAGCAATTCCGCTTTCAATCCTTCAAACCCGCGATCAATCTCCGCCTGCGACAACACGGAAATAAATTTCACCCCGCCGGTCATGGGTGCAAGGGATTGAGCGGTCACGAGCGTTTGTTTCGCTTGAGACAATCCCGGAATCGTAAAGGAAGATGGGCCGATATTGCCTTCCACTCCTTTTTTGTCCGCATACACTTCTGCCTCCACACTTCCCTGTGCCGGAATGGTCAGCGTCTTTTTTAATCGATAAAGAATACCCTCGGGAGTCAAAAAACGCGTGGTCGCCACAAGCAGTTGCGGCGTTGACATGATGTTTTTGATCGTCACGGTTCCCACCGCTTGACCATCTATCGCTTTTTGTGACGGTTCTGTTGGGGTGACAACTTTCTTTCGACCAAGCGACCCTGAATATATTTCGCCTTGGATTTCACCTTCTTTCACGGCCACCTCAACCGTTTGTACAATAAAATCCGTTGTGATTTCTTTTGAAACGGTTGTCACACGAATCACCGCTTTCATCGTCGACAAATACAAAACCACAAACAAAACCGTTACGACAAGAATCACAAAAACGATCGCGATGCGCCGATACAACAAAAGAGGTATCGCGTGGGACAACGGTTCCCTTGGCGCCTGTTTCTTGTTGATGGGAATGCGGGCTGTTTTTGCCATTTTGTGTGCAGACATAAAGACGCAGACTGATGAGAATCTCTCATGGGACCTCTGAAAAAGTGATGGATTTTCGTTAAACAGAGAGACGAAAAGACACACTTTTTCAGAGGTCCCTTCAGGATGACAACAGGGAAACTCGCTATAGGTTCTCCCCTATTTATTATACCACCTCCACATTCTGCCTCCCAACCAATGAAGCGATCTCATCAATCAAATGATCGGAAACGGTGACGGAATAATCCGTTTCAATCTGGCGCAGACGTCCGCCGGAATCAACAAGCAGACACACCGGTTTTGAACCCGGCGTTGACTGAAGAAGATGTCGCAATTGTTCGACAAGCTCGGGTGTCGGTTTCCCTTTGAGCGCGATGGAAAGAGCGCCGCGCCGGATGACATCTTGCCCTGTTTTGAGCGAACGGACCATCGAGGGGAACTCGGATTCATCAAACGGGTCAAAACGACTGGCAATGAACGTCACTTCACCATCTCGATAGGAAATTTTTCCGGAGACAACAACAAACTGATCTAAACGCAAAGACTCTTTTGAGGTCATGTACACTTCAGGAAAAACCACGACTTCTTGACGATGCGCCGTATCCTCCAACCCAACAAAGGCCATCGGAGCGCCCTTGCGAGTGACGATTTCTTTCACGCTCACGATCATCCCGCCGATGTTCACAAACGCGCCATTTTTCTGTGAAGCGATCTGTTCAAGCGGCGTCACCAGTTCTTCCAGCATCTTTTGCGCCGGTTCAAACGGGTGCGCGGATACATACAAGCCGAGCAATTCTTTTTCCCACGCCAACCGCTCGCGCAAACTTGCCGGTTCAACTTCACGAAGCGCAATCTTGGATGACAAAATCGACGGAGTAGACGCAAACAAACTTTGCTGATTCATTACCTTCTCTTTCTGAACGTTTTTATTGTACATCAAAATGCGATCCGTATTTTCAAGCAGTTGTTTGCGATGACCAAAGCGATCAAGAGCCCCTGACTTAATGAATGCCTCAAGCGACTTTTTGTTAAATGCCTGATGGGAAACACGGCCGGCAAAATCCGCCAAATCTTTAAACGATCCGTTTTTCTTGCGCTCTTGAATGATGGTTTCCACCACTTCCGTTCCTAAATTTTTGACCACGAGCAAACCAAAACGAATTTGAGCGTCATGGATGTACGTAAAATCCCGCAGAGATTCGTTGATGTCCGGCGGAAGAACCGCGATACCCATACGTTCGCATTCATGCACCGCTTCCGCAATTTTTTCCAAATCGCCGGACTCCGCCGTCATGAGCGCGGTCATATACTCCGCCGGAAAATTGGCCTTCATGTACGCGGTCTGATAGGCAACCATCCCGTAACTGGCGCCGTGCGCTTTGTTAAACCCATAGGCGGCAAACGGTTCGATCAGTTTCCACAGCTCCCGCGCTTTTTGCTCGGACAATCCGTTCTGTACAAACCCATCCATCAGTTTGATTTTTTGCAAGGCCATTTCAGCCGGAATTTTTTTTCCCATCGCTTTGCGCAACTTATCCGCTTCCAACCATGAATATCCGGCCAAATGAATCGCGATCAACATCACGTCGTCCTGATAAACAATCACCCCGTAGGATTGATCCAAAATGGTCTTCATGCGCGGATCCAAATAGGAAACAAGCGAATCATCATGTTTGCGACGAATGTACTCGGGAATGGATTCGATCGGTCCAGGACGGTACAAGGCCACCATCGCCATGATATCCTCCACGCGATGAGGCTGAAGATCCATGAGATATTTTGTCATTCCGTCTCCATTGAGCTGAAAAGTTCCCATGGTGTACCCCTTGGCAAGCAGAGCGAACGTTTTTTGGTCGTCAACCGGAATGCGTTCAATGTCGATATCGACTCCTTTCACTTTTTTCACAAGAGCCACCGCATCTCCCAAAATCGAAAGATTGCGAATACCCAAAAAGTCCATTTTGATCAGACCGGCTTGTTCAACCGATTTCATCTCATATTGGGTAATAATTTTTCCCTCGCGCGTGTCAATTTGCAGGGGCGTAAAATCCGTCAGAGCGGAGGGAGAAATAACCGCCCCGGCCGCGTGAATGGAAACATGCCTCGCACATCCTTCGATGCGCCGCGCCAAATCAATCATACGTCGAACGTTGACATCCGTTTGGTATTTCTTTTTCAAATCCGGCGATTCGTTCAGCGCACGCTCAAGGGTCATCGGAAATCCCTGCGAACCCATGGGAACGAGCTTCGCGATCTCATCCACCATGGCATAGGGAAATCCAAGCGCACGACCCACATCTCGAACACTGCCGCGCGCAAGCATCGTTCCAAATGTACAGATCTGCGCGACTTTGTCATGGCCATATTTCTCACGCACATAATCGAGCACTTCATCGCGTCTGTTATCCGCAAAATCCGCATCAATATCCGGCGCGGACGGACGCTCCGGATTTAAGAATCGTTCAAACGGCAGTTTATATAAAAGCGGATTGATCGAAGAGATGCCGATCGCATAACTGACAAGCGATCCTGCCACAGATCCGCGCGTGGTCGTGGCAATTCCTTGGGCGCGAGACCAATTGATAAAATCAGAAACAATCAAAAAATAAGGACAAAATCCTTTTTGATCGATAATCTCAAGTTCATAGTCCAACCGCTCTTTCATTTGCTCGTTGAGCACGTTTTCTTTTTTTTCCAATTGCGCGTACGCCTGTTGTGTCAGCACTTGACGAAATGTTTTATCTTTGGGAATCTCAAAATGAGGAAAATTCCACTTCCCCAACTCGAGCGTCACCTCACAGCGATCGGCAATCGCCCGAGTGTTTTCTATGGCTTCCGGCACGTCTGCAAATCGCTCAATCATGTACGCCTCGCTCACCATGGACGCGTCATAATCAAATTGATTCATCCGTTCAAACTGTTCGAGCGTTTTTGCCCCTTTGATGCAATTCAAAATCTTCCACGCCTCCACATCTTGGGGCTTCAAATAAAACGTATTCTTGGTCGCGACAACCGGAACACCCAGTTCTTTTCCCAGTTCAATGAGCCGCGCGTTTGTGCTTTCCTGTTCGGCAATTTCAGGACGATCAACCAGTTCAAGAAAAAAATTTCCCTCTCCAAACAGGTTGACATACTCTTGAATCGCTCTTCGAGCTTCTTGAGACTTTTCTGCCTTGATCAGTTCATCAATTTCCCCTTGATACCCGCCTGAAAGAGCGATCAAACCCTTTGCATGCGCGGCCAGAACGTCTTTATCAATGCGCGGCTTATAATAAAATCCTTCCAAAAAACCAATGGAAGAAAGCTGAATCAGATGATGATACCCCTCGTTGTTCTGTGCGAGCAATACCAAACGGTTGGGTTTGACATCGATATGTGCGCGTTTCAAATGCCTCCCCTCGCGAGCCACATAAGCATCCATTCCCAACAGAGGTTTAATGCCGGCTTCGTGGGCTTTTTGATAAAATTCAATGCTTCCATAGAGGGCTCCGTTGTCCGTAAGAGCAACCGCGTCCATTTCCAATGATTTGACATGCGCAATCAGCTCCTTGAGTTTTGGAAGTGCCTCAAGAAGCGAATAATGACAATGTGTGTGGAGGTGAACAAAACGAGACATAGGATTCATCAAAGAGTAGCAAAGGTGCGGTGGGAATACAAAAACGCGCTCTTGAAAATGGCTCTTGAGCGCGCGTTCACTCACTTTCTTTTCTTTTTTCCTTTCTTGTTCCTCTTCGCCTGCAAATACTCCATCCCTTTTGCCGCGAGTTGAATCGCGCTTCCAAGCGAAGACGTGGTGGATTCAAACTTATGACCAATACCCATGAGCGCGCGTTCAATCTTTTGCATAACCTCGCGACTCTCTTCCATCACATCATTGATGTGTCGCATCATCGTCGCCACTTGCCAAATCAGCCAGAATAGCGCGGCCGTGAACCAAAGCACGCAAAACGCAAGCACGATGTATAAAATATCCAATGGTGAAAACATATCCTCCTCAAACTTCTGACGCTTATGAACGCATCATAGCATGAAATTTATTCTCAAGCACATTTCGCATCTTCTCGAGTTCCAGATCCACCTCTTTGGCCTCCAGCGTGCGCTCATCAGATCGAAAGAAAAAATGAAGCGCCAGAGACTTTTTGCCTTCTTCCACTCCTTTTCCGCGATAGATGTCAAACAGTTCAACGCTCTGAAGCAACGCGGACATTTTTTCCAAAACAGCCACGACCGTTTCATATTCCACGCGCTCGTCGAGCACAAACGCCAGATCACGTTTCACAAAAGGAAATGGGGAAAGAGGAGTGTACGATTTCGAGGCGCGAAAAAAACTCACGAGCGCTTCAAAATCAAATTCAACAAGCACCGTTTGCCCATCCAGTCCGAAAGCCCGAGAAACGGTATCGCTTATCTGTCCGATGACGCCAATCGTTTGTTTTTCTTTTTGAATGCTTGCCGAACTCCCCGCATGCCAAAGAGCTTCATTTGTCCCGCGTTTCAAGAGCATGCCCCCGACTCCTGTCACACGCACAAAACGATCGAGGAAACCTTTCGCCCGCAAAAAGGATTCACGTCCGTCTTTTCCATACACCGCCAACACCAATCTCAACGGTTGTTCAGGAAGATCCTGTTTTTTCAATAGATACACAGGGGCAATCTCGAACAAATGACCGGAAGGAAAACGGGACTGATTCTGTTCGATCGAGGTGAGCATGCTTGGCACAAGCGATGGACGCATAAACTCCAAATCGAAACTAAGCGGATTGCGAAGTTTCACCGACTGTTTGGGCGAAAGCGCATAACATTCAAGTTGCTTTTGTGACACAAAGCTTTGGCTGTACATCTCGCTCAACCCCATGCCGCACAGGAGGCGTTTTGCTCGCCGCGTCCACTCAAGAGCAGGAACAGAGCGTCCTGTTGGCAACAGGCCTGTTGGAAGGATGGAGGGAAAATTCTCATAACCATAAATTCGGGCGATTTCTTCGACAAAATCAACTCGAGTCTCGATATCATGATCTCTCCAATAGGGCACTGTCACTCTCAAATCGTTTTTTTCTTCCGTCTGAAACCCAAGACGTTGTAAAATCTCAACCATCTCATGAGGGGCAAGTTCCATTCCCATCAAACGGTTCGCGGCAACGGGATCGAATGAAAGAACAACCGGCTCGTACGGCTTTGCTTCTATTTCCATCAGGTCAGACGCGATGGAACCACCGACGACTTGCAAAATAAGTTCCACGGCACGTTCAAGCGCCGGTGTTGTCGCTTGCGTGGAAAGCCCTTTTTCAAAAAGCCGTTGGGAATCAGAAAACACATTGAGCGCGCGAGCGGTACGACGCACCGACACGGGATCGAAGGTGGCAGATTCGATGAGCACGCGCGTGGTGCCCGGGGTCGTTGCGCTCTTTTCTCCACCCATGACTCCGGCCAGCGCCACGACTTTGTGCGCATCCGCAATCACCAACCTCTCACTGCTAAGCTCGTATTCTTTTCCATCCAAAGCCAAAAACTTCTCTTTGTTCTTTGCTCTACGAACAACGATCTTTTGGCCATCCAACTGATCCGCATCAAACGCATGAAGTGGCTGGCCGTATTCATGCAAAACGTAATTGGTGATGTCCACGATGTTGTTGATGGGACGATGACCGGCAAGAAGCAAACGCTTTTGAAGCCACCACGGGGAAGGGCCAACATTCACGTGATCAAGAAGAATGGCACAATATTTTGGACACAACGCGGATTCTTTCACCTCAATCGTCAATGGCATGGATTTCTTGCCGGAGGGAACAGAGGCGACCGTCCTCTGGCCCGGAGGCAAAAAATCCATACCTAGCACCGCCGCTCCTTCTCTTGCTTGCCCGATAATCGACTGACAATCAGGACGATTGCTCGTCACCTCGATATCAAAAATCACATCATCCAAGTCAAGCGCCTCAAGAATCGGTGTTCCCGGCTTGGCATCCGTCACATTCGTCATGTCCCAAATGTTTTGTTCACCGGTCGCGAGTTTTTCAAAACCAATCTCATCAGCCGCGCAGATCATTCCGTGACTCTCGATCCCTCGAATCTTTGTTTTTGAAAGTTCGACCGGATCCCCTTGACCATGCCAGCGCACGCGCGCTCCCGGAAGTCCCACCACAACGCGCATTCCTTCCATCAGATTGACCCCCCCGCAAACAATTTCAACCGTCTCTTTTCCGATGTCGACTCTGGCTATTCGGAGTTTGTCCGCTTGTGGATGTTTCTTCACCTCTTTGACAAATCCAACAACCATTTTATCGAATTTCTCATGCAATTTGTCCATCCGTTCAATGGAATTCCCCGCCGCCGTTGTTTTCTTCGCAAACGCTTCCGCAGACAAATCCGTGTTCAAATATTCTTTCATCCATTTGTAGGAAAGAAGAAAGTTCATACTAAAACTGTTTCACAAATCTCAAATCGCCTTTATAAAGAAGACGGATATCTTCAATCTTCAACCCTTCACGCATCATGAGCGTTCGTTCCACTCCCCACCCAAAGGCGAATCCCGAATAGACATCCGGATCAATCCCGCCCGCTTTCAAGACAGAAGGATGCACCATGCCGGCACCCCCAAGTTCGACCCATCCGCCTTTACACAATCGACACGATCCTGATTCATTGCCACCGCAAACCTCACAACTGATATCCACTTCAAAGCTCGGCTCGGTAAAACGAAAATGATGCGGTCGGAGTCGTGTGCGGCGATCCGAGGAAAAAAATGTTTTCACAAAATAATCAAGCAGGCCTTTGAGATGCACAATGGAAATTCCTTTATCAATAAGCAGTCCCTCAAACTGATGGAACATGGGGAGGTGACTGATGTCGATCTGGCGCCGATACGTTCGGTTGATGTTGATCATTCGAATGGGCGGACGGGTCTCTTCCATGTGCCGTATCTGGGAATTTGAGGTATGCGGAGTCAAAACCATTTTTCCCTTCTTCCCTTCCGGCAAATCAACAAAAAATGTTTCCCAATCATCGCGCGCCGGATGATCTTTGGGCATGTTCAGCGCGGAAAACACATAATAATCCCAATCAATCTCCGGAACTCGAACTTGGGTGAAACCTATGCGGGAAAAAATATCCGTGATTTCTTCGAGCGCTTGGGAGGTCAGATGCAAGTGACCTTCTTCTGGCGCTTGTCCCGGCTCGGTGATGTCGATCCACTCTCGCTCTGTTCGCGTTCCTTGCTCTGCTGTGTCCAGTTCTTGCTCTTTTTTTTCGTAAGTCGTCTCCAGAAAATTCTTCACCTCGTTGGCAAATTCTCCGATGATTTTTCGTTCTTCTTTCGCCAACTCTGCCACCTTTCCAAGAAGGGTCTTGAGCTTGCCTTTACGACCAAGAAATTCATGTTTGATCTGTTCAAGCGCCGGGCGATCCATCGCCTGGGTCATGAGTGTTTCAAAATCCTTTTTTAATTGCTCAAGTTCAAATTTCATATAAGTAATCTCAGCGCATTTAAAATCTCATCTCCGAAATTGACAAAATCTTTGTACGTCACCAGCACGACCAGAACCATGAGCAACATGAATCCAAAGTTATGCGCCGCCATTTCTATTTTTTCGTTCACAGCGCGCCCTCGCAACTTCTCAATGATCAAAAACAGAATACGTCCGCCGTCCAGTGCGGGAAACGGGAGGACATTGATCACGGCCAGATTGATGGAAAGGAGCGCGGTAAACTGAAGCAAATAAACAAAACCCATGGCTGCGATTTGTCCGGTGATGACGGCAATCCCAACAGGACCGGAGAGATCAACGTTGATCCCGTTTCCTGTCACCAAGTTCACGATCAGACTCCCAAACGCCAAAACAACTTCCACCGTGAACAGGGCTGTGGCGCTGATGCCTCGCAGAATCGCGGAAACAAACGGATAAGACACCAATCCTGTTTGCACGAGTCCGACCCCGATGCCCGTCACTTGCTGTTCCGAAAGATAGGTGGGGGTGAGTTCATGCGTGATGATGGTTCCGTCTGCTCCTTTGATCGAAAGTTTCACCCCTTCTTGTGCACGCTGTGAAATAAACGTGCGCGCTTGCTCCGCGCTTTCAAATGTCTGTTCGTTGATGGAAACGACGGTGTCGCCTTGTTTGATCCCGGCGGCGGCAGCCGACGATCCGTCAACAACGGCCATGATGGTGAGCGTGGAATCGGAAACATGCGCGGAAGAAGGCAAATTTTCATCCACGATACCGGGTAGTCCGATCAGAAAACCGATCGAAAGCAGGATCGCGGCGAGCAATAAATTCATCGCCACTCCGGCAACGAGAACGATAAATCTTTGCCACGCTTTTTTGGAAGCGAAGCTATCCTTGTCGTTCTTCTGTTCTCCGGACTCGCCTTTGATACGAACGAATCCTCCAAGCGGAATCCAGTTAATCGAATAGACGGTCTCGCCTTTTTTGATTCCAAAAAGTCGCGGTGGAAACCCAAATCCAAACTCCTCAACTTTCATGCCCATTTTCTTTGCCATCAAAAAATGGCCGAGTTCATGGACAAAAACCAGCAGAGAGAGAATAAGGACGAACAAAAAAAGTGTGCCCATAATCAATGGCAGTATAAATGAAATCGAAAAAACGAGAAAGAGCCTATTTTTGAACAACCTTTACAAAATGTCTTTTCCCTTTTTGGATGAGCGCGCCTTGCGCGGTTGGGACAACCACAAATTCATGGTCTGTGATGATCTGATCGTCCACTTTCACTCCTCCACCATCAACCAACCGACGGGCATCGGATTTGGATTTTGCCAAACCGCTTTTCACCAGAACGTCGATGATTGACGCGTTCTCTGTGAGCTGATATTCCGGAACATCCGTAGGTTTTTCATGCTCCTTAAACAACTGATCAAACCGATCGCTTGCCGCCTGCGTTTCTGTTTCGTTGTAAAACAGTTTGACCACTTCACGCGCGAGTCGTGCCTTCACATCGCGCGGATTCGCCTTTTCTTGAACAAGCGATTTGGAAATCGCGGCGATCTCCTCGTTCGGAACATCTGTCATCAACTCAAATCCACCAACGATCATTCCATCAGTCCAGTTCATGACTTTTCCAAACATCTCGTCCGCACGGTCGCGAAAGCGAATCATGTTGCCTTCGCTTTTGCCCATTTTTTTACCGGTCGGATCAACAAGAAGCTTCGTTGTCATGACGAATTTCTCTTTTTGCTTCAGTTCCTTCATGAGCGTTCGCCCTGCAAGCATGTTAAACATCTGATCATTGCCGCCAAGTTCGCCGTCCACATCCATCGCAACGCAGTCATACGCCTGCAGGAGCGGATACAAAAATTCGTGAAGATAAATTTCTTTATCTTCTTCGAGCCGTTTTTTGAACATGTCACGCGCCAGCATCTGTTGCACGGTGAAGTGCGAGCACAGTTCGATCACTTCCTCAAAATTCATCTTGGAAAGCCACTCACGATTATGGCGAAGTTCCGCCGGATTCTCCCCTTCAAACGAAATAATTTTGCTCGCTTGATGCTTGTAGGTTTGCGCATTATTCATCACTTGCTCGCCTGTCAAACGCACACGCGTCGCCGACTTATCGCTCGGATCGCCGATAAGACCTGTAAAATCGCCGATGAGCAGAATAATCTTATGGCCAAGCTCCTGAAACTCGCGCATTTTTCTCAAAAAAATACCATGGCCAATGTGCAAATCCGGCGCGGTGGGATCAATGCCGACATACAAGGAAAGCGGTTTTCCTTCTTTCAATCGCGCTTCCAAAAACTCACGGGTTGGGTAGATGTGTGCCACTCCGCGTGTTAATAAATGTTCAATTTTTTTTGGGTCGGTTGAGACAGACATAAGGAAATTTCCCTTCAATGAGACCGCTCTCAATTTTAATGAAAGACATCTACACTTGCAAGAGCCAATCCCGAATCAATTCCTTGGTATCCTCCGGTCCGTCTACCGCAATCGTTTCAATACCGGTACGCTTAACGGGTTCATCATTTCCCCCTTCATACAACGCATCTCCGACAAAAATCATTTTCTCAATGGCGATGCCCAAATGTTTTTGCATCTGAAAAACACCGTATCCCTTGTCGATCCCTTTCATCGTCACATCAATGGAAGATTTTCCAGGAACCTTGATCTCAAATTCAGGCAAATATTCTTTCAGTCTTCCAACGATTTCCCATCGTCTATCCGCGGCCGAACCTTTGTAAGCATCCTTCCGTTCAATCGGGGCTTGTTGTCCCAGCGCGGAAAATGTCACCTGTGTCCCGCGATCTTCGATAATTTCTCCATACACGGTTTTTGGATGCTCATAACCGATATCTTTGAAAGCCGACGCAAACGCTTGCTTAATCTTTGCGCGCTGTTGTAAAGAAAGCTCATGCGCATACACGGTCTTCCATATCCCATCTTCATATCGCAAAAACTTCGAGCCGGAGGTTGGAAACAAGAAAAGTTTCTCAAAAAGACGTTCATGGCCTTTCAGACTCTCCAATAACTGCATCTCAAACACAGGAAACCACCCGCCTCCAATGACCGCAACGGATTTTTTTTCCAATAATCCGCAAAAAAGTTCCACCATTTCCGCATCCATGGGAGTCTTACTTCTCGCCAAGGTCCCATCCAGATCAAAAACCAGGAGTTCTTTTTCAAGAAGAGGTGAATTCATAGTCAGGCCATGTTATTGACGATTGCTCACGATTCCCGTATGATTTGATTACCATTAACCCCGAAATTCTATGGAATTTATCTGGATCATTCTCATTGTTCTTGCCATCATCGCCTTTTGGTTCATTCTAACATACAACGGACTGATCGGCTCAAGAAACCGTGTCGAGGAAGCTTGGTCGGACATTGATGTCCAGATGAAGCGACGATACGATCTGATCCCAAACATCGTGAACTCGGTCAAGGGATACGCCACGCATGAAGAAGGCGTCTTTACAAAAGTGACACAAGCGCGCGCACAGGCCATGAGCGCCAAAACGGTTCAAGATCACGCACAGGCCGAAAACATACTGACAGAAACGCTCAAATCGCTTTTTGCCGTGGCAGAAAGTTATCCGCAACTTCAAGCGTCTCAAAACTTCCTCCATCTCCAACAGGAACTCACAGATGCGGAAGACAAAATTCAAGCGGCTCGCCGTTTCTATAACGCAAACACCCGCGACTATATCACCCAACTTCAAGTCTTCCCAACCAACTTGATTGCCGGCATGTTTGGATTTACAAAACGGGAATTTTTTGATGCACCGGATACAGAGTTGGAACGACCGGAAGTAAAGTTTTAAAGAACGCACAAGGGAAAAGTCGGGAGAAATATGTATTCCCAAATCACTGCCAACAAACGCAAAACTTGGGTGCTCATCTCGCTTTTTACCATTGTCATACTCTTGCTTGGATGGGCTCTTGGCGTTTGGTATGGTGACGCAAATATCGGCATCATTCTTGCGGTGATCGTTGCCACCATCATGACGCTCTTTGGATATTATCGCGGCGATTCCGTTGCTCTGACGGTTGCCGGCGCGAAAGAAGTAAAAAAACAAGAGGCGCCAGAATTATATCGGCTCGTTGAAAATCTTTCGATCGCTTCCGGACTTTCGACTCCGCGCGTCTATGTGATTGAGGATCCATCCGCAAACGCCTTTGCCACCGGACGTGATCCGTCGCATGCATCCATCGCGGTCACCACCGGCTTGTTGCGTCTCTTGGAAAAGCCGGAATTGGAAGGTGTGCTTGCCCATGAACTTTCTCACATCAAAAATTACGACATTCGTGTCATGACGATTGTGATCGTGCTGGTCGGGGTCGTGATTCTCCTTTCCGATGGGATGCTTCGTTCGATTTTCTTTCGAAATCGCGACAACGATAACAAGGGAGCCGGCATTCTCATCTTGATCGGCCTTGTGCTCGCGATTCTCTCCCCGTTATTTGCCGAACTGATAAAACTGGCCGTTTCGCGTTCGCGCGAATATCTTGCGGATGCATCCGGATCGCTTCTGACCCGTTATCCCGAAGGCCTTGCGCGTGCGCTTGAAAAAATCGCCAAGGAAGATCGGCCCATGAAACGCGCAAACCACGCGACCGCGCATCTTTTCCTTGCCAACCCGTTTGATCCTCACGTCACCAAAAAATTTGAGCACTGGTTTGGCACGCACCCACCGATCGAAGAACGCATCAAACGCTTGCGCGGAATCCCCACCTAACCTCTCCCCATGTCACGCGATATCGTTGACAAATTTTCCACTCATCTCAAAAACGTGCTGACGCGCGCGCTTTGTTTTGTGGTCGAAAACAATGAAAAAACGATCCAACCGGAACATTTGCTTTGGGCGGTTGGGACACAACGCGGATGTATCGGCGCAGAAGTTCTGAAAAAAACAGGGGTAAAACAGACGGATCTTCGCGCACTGGTGGGTGCAACATCGCGCGTAAAATCCACTCCTCTTGCGTCCACAAACGCCTCATTGCATCTCTCCGGCGATGCCAAACGCATTGTGGAAAAAGCCGTGTTGACCGCAAACATTTACGGCCATCGCTATGTCGGAACCGAACATCTGCTTTCGGGAATCTTGCAAGTTGAAAACCAAACCATTCACCAATTTTTTGATCACCAAAAAACGGATACGAAAGAATTGCGCCAACAGCTTTCTCTTGTTCTTAAAAGCACATCAAAATTCCCGGATATGACAAATGCGATGACAAAAGAAACCCTCGAGGAGGAGGAACAGGAAAAACTAGCCGCCCTGGAATACTTCGGTCGCGAACTCACCACACGGGAAGCGCAGCAAAAAATTGACCCGGTCATCGGACGTGATGAAGAGATCAACCGCCTGATGCAAATTTTATCCAGGCGCACCAAAAATAATCCGCTTTTGACCGGCGCGCCCGGCGTTGGAAAAACAGCGATTGTGGAAGGGCTTGCCAAACACATCGTGGAAGGACGCGTCCCACCCGCTCTCCAACATAAACGGATCTTTGCCCTTGATTTGGCGCTCATGGTCGCCGGGACGATGTATCGTGGAGAATTCGAAGGGCGTCTGCGACAAGTGGTGGATGAAGTGAAAAAAAATGAAGATATCATTCTTTTCATCGACGAAATCCACACGATTGTTGGAGCCGGCGCGGCCTCCGGATCGATGGATGCGGCGAACATTTTAAAACCGGCGCTCGCGCGCGGCGACATTCGTTGTATCGGCGCGACCACTCCGGACGAACACAAAAAACACATCGAATCAGACAGCGCGCTTGAACGCCGTTTCCAAACGATCTTGGTGGAAGAACCTTCACCAAAAGATGCCGAGCGCATTTTGCAAGGAGTGGCGCCCTACTATGAATCCTTCCATCGCGTGCGGATTTTGCCGGAAGCCATTATCTCCGCGGTCAGACTTTCCAGCCGCTATGTGCAGGACCGTCAGCTTCCGGATAAAGCCATTGATCTGATTGACGAAGCGGCCGCGGGAATTCGGATCGCGCAAGGCCAACCGACATCTTTTCAAAAACGTCGTCAACTTGAACAAGAACTGCAACAGATGAAAGACGTCAAACGCCAAGCGGTTGTCGAGGAGAGATTTCATGATGCGTTTGAACTCAAAATAAAAGAGGAACAGATGCGGCGATCCATGGAAACAACCATGGGAGAATCGCCGATCGAGTTTGTCCCGTCCGTCACGGCCACAGACATTGCCGGCGTCATTTCCCGCATGACCGGCATTCCTCTCTCGATTTTGCATGACCAATCCAATGTCACCATTGACGCGTTCTACGAACAGCTTGAAACGCGCATTTTGGGACAAGGCGCCATTCTCAAAACGGTTTGTGCGGCGCTCGCGCGAGCGCGCGGGGGCGTGACACATCCAAAACGGCCACTGGCGTCTTTCTTATTCGCGGGGCCATCCGGCGTGGGAAAAACAGAACTGGCAAAAGCCATTGCTCACGTTTTTTTTCATGATCATCGAAACTTCATTCGCTTGGATATGTCCGAATACGCCGAAGGATTTACGGTTTCAAAATTGATCGGCTCACCAGCCGGGTATGTCGGATACAAAGACCAATCCAACCTCACGGACCGTGTAAAACAACGTCCCTACAGTGTTGTCCTGTTTGATGAAATGGAAAAAGCGCATCGGGACGTCCAAAATTTGCTTTTGCAAATTTTGGAAGAAGGCGAACTGGCGGACGCCACAGGCAGAACGATCAATTTCAAAAATACCATGGTCATCATGACAACGAATGTCGGCCTTGAATCGTTTGAACATTCAGGAATTGGATTCGCCCAATCCGAAGAAACCGCCCGCTTGGGAATCACACAAGATGTACGCAAAGAACTCGAAGAACGATTCCGACCCGAACTCATCAACCGCATTGAAACGGTTTGCGTTTTTGATCCGCTCAATAAAGAAACCGTCACGCGTATCGTTGAAAAAGAGCTTCGTGATCTTCAAGAGCGCTTGCACGAACACAACGCTCTCACCTTCACCTTGGATCCAAACGTGTCCGGTCATCTTTCCGCGCAGGTCAATCTCAAATTCGGCGCCCGCAGTGTCCGTCATCTGATTCAAAAAGAAATTGAAACACGCATTGCGGAACGTCTCTCAAAAAAAGACCGGCCGAAAAAATTACACTTGGGCCTGCACCGATCAGGAATCGTTATCACCAAACCGCGAGTCGTGTAATACGATGATTTTTTCTATGCCCCTACCCGTTATTGCCGCTGTTGGAGCCGGTATTGTGCGAGGCGCCGCCGTTGCCGGACGAGCGGCTGTTAGCTCTGGACGCGCGGCCGGATCTGCAAGCGCGCGATCGTCTTCACAAATGAAAAGCCGATTTCAACAAGGACGCACACAGGCAAGACAGATGGAAAACGTGAACAAACTCAATAAAAGAGAACGGACGGAACAAGAAGATGAAACGGGACCGCAGCCGAACATGTTTGGCGGCGCAAGCCGATCAAGCCAATTCAAATCCGCAACCGCCATGCTCAAACAGTTCAATGCCATGCAAGCCCAGACGCCTGCGGACGCGAAACCTGCGCAGGATCTCGCAAAAGCGGCCGCAAAAAAAATGATCCCGAAGGCCGCGATCTTTATCGCCAACCAAATCGCGGTCACGCTGGAACTCGGAACCGCCGGCATTGCTTTTCTCCTCACGGTTTTCATTCGATTAATCACTTTAGGATGGTACAATACAGAAATGATCTATGGCGGTTGGATCATGAAAGGAAAACACAAACTGATCGGGCCGCTCAACTGGGATCCGATTCCCATCCCTTTTGCAAAAAAAAATAGCAGCGAAAACGCCATCAGCAAAACTCTGTTGGTTCTCATCGCTGATTTCATGATCGTCATTGTCATGATGCTTCCGCTTGTTTATCTGATTGTTTATCTTTCCATTCTGGACTCGATAAATCCATTCTAATTTTATGTCAGAACGCACAAAACGCTTCCTGCTCATTATCGGATTTATCTTGTCTGTCATCGTCATCGCGACTTTGTTGTATTTCGCCTTTTTCAGATCCACGCCTTCCAAACCCGTTGTCGAGCCCACGAAAACGGAACCCACCGCTTCTTTGGGTGGGCTTGATCCGTCCGGCTTGGGTGTTCCAAGCGAAATCACCCAGCCCGGCGCCTCGACCGGCCTTCAAGAAGCGGACACCGTTGCACAAGGCGGACTCACGCAAACAACGCAACTCACGAGCGCACCGATTGCGAGTCCGACCCTTTCCGAGGATGGAACGGCGGTTCATTTTTATGATGCAACGGATGGAAAATTCTATCGCCTTGATGCCAACGGAGAAATCAAATCCTTATCTGAAAAACAATTTCCCTCGCTCGAGAAAGCGACCTGGGGCAAAGAGGCAAACAAAGCCGTGCTCGAATTTCCGGACGGCTCAAACATCGTGTACGATTTTGAAAATGAAACTCAAGTCACGCTTCCCAAACACTGGGAGGATTTTGACTTTTCACCGACCACCGATGAATTGATCGCAAAAAGCATCGGGATTGACCCGGAAAATAGATGGTTGGTGGTTTCAAACGCAAACGGATCAAACGTCAAAAGTATTCAAGCTCTTGGAAATAACGAATCGAAAGTTCAAGTGAATTGGTCCCCCAATGATCAAGTGATCGCGTTTTCAGATACGGCGGAAGGGTTAGGCAGCTTCGACCGCCGAACGATTATTCCTCTGGGAAAGAAACAAGAAAATTTTAAAGGGCTCGTCGTAGAAGGACTCGGATTCAAATCCCAGTGGTCGCCGGACGGAAAAAAACTTCTTTATTCCGTTGCCGGTTCTTACAGTCAGTATCGTCCCCTTTTGTGGATTGTGAATGCAACGAGCGCGAGCATGGGGGAAGAACGAAAAAGTCTGTCGCTCAATACCTGGGTGGATAAATGCACATTTTCATCTTCAAACACGGCCTTGTGTGCGGTTCCGCAAGGTCTTCCGCCCAATGCCGGACTTCAACCGGCCGCTTTTAGCGATTATCCGGATGCTCTGTATGAAGTGAATATCGAAACAGGCGCCACCAAACTCATCGCCATCCCATCGGGAAACAAAGAAATGAAGAATCTTTTTGTGACCGCGGATAAGTCTCTCTTGTATTACACAAATGCGGATACGGGCAATCTGGAATTTATCAAATTGAAATAGGGAGATTTTAAACTTTATGAACAATCGTTGGCTCGCATTTCTCCTGATTGGATTTTTCACGCTCATCACCTTTCTTTTTTATTGGCTCACCATTAAACCCATTGACCTCACCGTGCCTGCGAGCCACTTAAACCCTGTCACCGTGACAGAGCCGACCGTCACTTTTATCAACCCATCCAAAGGCGCGCAAAACCCTCGATTGACTCTTGTCGAGTTTGCGGATTTTCAGTGCAAATACTGCCAAAGCATCCAAATCGCTCTGGAGGCCGCGCTACGCGCATTTCCAAATGACATTCGACTCGTTTGGAAAAATCTTCCAAATCCATCCGCGCAACCGGAATCCATTCCCGCGGCGATCGCGGCTCATTGTGCGAACAGACAGGGAAAATTCTGGGAGTTTCATGATTTGCTTTTTGCTCGACAGGATGTTCTTTCTCCGGAGATTTATTCCCAGATCGCCAATGAACTGAAATTGGACGTTAAGCGATTTTCCGCTTGTTTTGAAGCGCAAGACACCATGGCTATCATTCAAAAAGATACGGATGAAGGCCTCGCGCTCGGTCTTGTCGCCACTCCCACTTTGTTCATTGGTTCCCAAAAAATCGTCGGTTTGATCACCGCAGAAGAACTTATTGGTGTCATTCAAACCGAACTTCAAAAAATGGACTTATGAAACACGGGGCGCTTATTTTTTTTGTCGTCATGACCTTTCTTTTCCCGATGCCTTCTTTGGCATCGCCTCTTTGCGCTTGTTATTTTGGGGAAAAAAATGATTGCGCGGCGGAAGCCGTCAACGAGGATGCAAAAGAGGTAAATTGCAAAGCCGCGTGCGAAACAAAATATAAAACACAACTCAACACCTATCAATACAATGAATCAGCCCTTTCAGCGACCATCTTGTTCAGCTGTACGCAAGCGCATCAATTTGCTCTGGAGGCCAAATCCAAAACAAATCCGGTCGTTCCAAAATTAAATGTCGAGATCCCGGGATTTGAATTTAGCCCCATCAAAGAATTCGGTGGCAATCTGCACGTCAATTTTTTGGGAGAGTACATTGCGGGTGTGTACTCTTATCTCATCACCATTTCAACGGTCGCCGCCGTTATCTTGCTCATGGTCGGCGGCCTGCAATGGTCCATGGGCGCCATGTCACCCGGCCAAATGGCAAAAGGGAAGGAACGGATTAAAAATGCGATCACGGGACTCGTATTGCTCATGAGCGTGGTGTTCATTTTAAAGATGGTGAATCCTCGGCTCGTCACGTTTGATCCGCTGCAGCTAAGATTTATCGAGGAACTTGGACCGGCAGAAAAAGACGATCCTGGCGATGTGGCAGAGGAAGGAAGCTTAGCGGATGTGCCAAAACCGCTACAGGGACAGGGAGGAAAATTCTTTGATGGAGTGACCATATGCGGCTCCAAAAATGATTGTGTGAAGTGGTGTAAGGAAAATCAGAACGCAAATGAATGGCCGGACTATAACAAAAAAACAATTGACTTCTCCCTGACAAAATCCATTCCCTCTTCCCCAGGATTGGTAGGCCGCCAAGGTCACAGAGCAACGGATGAAATGATCACCGCACTGAAAAAAGCCGGACAAATTGCCGTTTCAAAAAATTCAAATTATCTCATTAAGGCCGGTGGAGTTCGAACACTCAAACAACAGATCAAATTAGTGTGCGATAAAGTGAAAGAGGCAGAAGCCACGACCGATCCGGAAAAAGCTCAAAAAATCCTTAATAAAATCGGCAAGAGCGTCGCGTTCCCGGGAAACTCAAATCATGGCAATGGCGTCGCAACTGATGTCCAATTTTATGAAGGAACCAAACCGCTGATTGAACCGAGTTTTGCCACATCAAGCCAAAATGGACCGCAGTGGGAAAAAGGAGCTGAAGAGCTCGCAGACATTATGGCGGAAGCCGGATTCCTGCGATTAAACTCTGAAGTCTGGCATTTCGAACTCGAAGGAAAAGCAGGAACGAACAACCGTTGTAAAGGATCGGCTCAATGTCCTTTCCCGGTAAAATGAACATTCTGAATCCACTGAGACCGTTGAAAATTGACGCTATGTATAGTTGCTCTAAATGCGATGCCCAATCAACCAAATGGTCCGGTCGTTGTTTTGAGTGTCAGACTTGGGGAACGCTTGTTGAAGAGACCGGAACAACGCAGGTAAAAAATTCATCGCAAGCAACAAAGACTCTCAAGCCGACGCGACTGACGGAAATGACCGGCCAGAACGAGCACACACGTTTTGAAACCGGCGAACCGGAAATAGATCGCGTGCTTGGAGGAGGCATCGTCAAAGGATCTCTTGTGCTTCTCTCCGGCGAACCGGGAATAGGAAAATCCACACTGGTGGCGGATATCACAAAACGTTTTGCACAAAAAAATCTTTCCGTTTTATACATCTCCGGAGAAGAATCCGGCGCACAGCTCAAAACGCGTTTTGTGCGCCTCCAAACCAACCTCGATCGTATTTCGTTTTTGGAATCAGACGCCGTTGAGTCACTGGTGAAAACGATCGAAAAAGAAAAACCGGAGGTGGTGATCATTGATTCCGTTCAAACCATCGCGTCGGAACAATTGGATTCACTTTCCGGAAGCCCAACGCTTATCCGCTACGGAACTTCCCTCTTGCTTGAAACCGCCAAACGCACCGGAATTTCGATTCTGTTGATCGGACAGGTCACCAAAGACGGCGCCATTGCCGGACCAAAAACACTTGAACATTTGGTTGATGTTGTGCTGTCGTTGGACGGAGACACCACTCATCCCTATCGCTGGCTCTCTTGCACGAAAAATCGTTTTGGAGCAACGGACGAGATGGGTGTTTTTGAAATGACGTCAAGCGGCTTTTTGCCGGTTGAAAATCCATCCGCTCGATTTTTGGAAGAACGTGTGGCGGTGCCGGGCTCCGTGGTTGTCGCGACGGCCGAAGGCACGCGTGTGTTTCTGGTGGAAGTGCAGGCGCTGGTTGAGAAGTCCACCTATTCCACTCCTGTCCGTCGCGCATCCGGTTTCGATCCAAACCGTCTTCAAATGCTGATCGCCATTCTTTCCAAACGAGCAAACCTGAAACTCGGTGAACAAGATGTGTATCTCAATGTGATCGGTGGAATGAAACTGGATGAACCTGCCGCGGATTTGGCGGTTTGTGCCGCAATCGTGAGTGCGTCAAAAAACATCACACACGAACAGCCCACCGTTTTTTTTGGAGAAGTGGGATTGGGTGGAGAAGTTCGACGAGTGCCAATGAGCGAAAAACGAATGAATGAATGCAGGCGTCTGGGGATCGAAACGATTCTCGGACCACATTCGATAAAAACAGTGCACGATCTCTAGGCGGGGTGAAGGCGGGGTCCGTCGTCACCGGAAATCCGTTACCGGGTTACGGATGACGACAGATGACAGAGGCCTTACCCCTCTACTCTAAATGTACGGCCTCAAACAATGCGGCGATCTGCTCCCCAAGTCGCGGATGGGCTTCCAAAAACGGATCTTGTTCAAGAAGACTCGTGGCGTGCTTGTTGGCTTGTTTCATCAGATCAACATCCGCCTCTGTGGCAAGTTTGAAATCCGGAAATCCGGACTGTGCCGTTCCAAACACGTTCCCTGATCCGCGCAGATGCAAGTCTTTCTCCGCAAGTTCGAATCCATCTTGAATCCGCTCGAGCAATCGCAGACGTTCAATCGCGGACGTCTGTGCTTGATCCGGCAGGACATAACAATAAGACGAGATGGACGAACGCCCGACGCGGCCGCGCAATTGGTGAAGTTGCGCCAGCCCGAATCGCTCTGCGCCCATAATGACGATGACCGTTGCATTGGGCACATCCATCCCCACTTCAACGACGGTGGTGGAAACCAGTACATCAATCTGTTTTTCTCTGAAACCAGAAAGAGTGGATTGCTTTTCATCTGATTTCATCTTCCCGTGCAACATGGCCATTTTCAACCCTTTGAGGACATCCTTTTTTAACCATTCAAAAACTTCTTTCACAGATTTGGCGCCGAGAGTATCGGAAGGATCGATCAGCGGGCACACAACGTAAACTTGTCTTCCTTTTTGAATTTCAGCTTTGACATGTTGCCACATACCTGCACGCTCTCTGTTGAGCACAACCGCCGTGCAAACGGGTTGACGTCCTTTTGGGAGTTGTCGAATCGATGAAACGTCCAAATCGCCAAAAATCGTCAGCGCGAGCGAACGCGGAATCGGAGTCGCGGTCATGGAGAGCAGATGCGGGGAAAGGGCGCCTGAACGTTTGAGCAGTGCGTGTCGCTGTGCAACGCCGAACCGGTGTTGTTCATCGATAATCACCAGATTCATGTGAGAAAGATTTACCGTTTCCTCAAGAAGCGCGTGCGTGCCGATCACACAGCAAATTTTGCTTGAGGCGATCTGTTCAATCAGTTTTTCTTTTTTTATATCGTCCTGGCCAATCCGTTTTTGACTGCGCGTAAATAAACCGATCGCCTCATCCGGAAACCAAGTTGAAAAAACCGCGTGTTGTTGAACACAAAGAATTTCCGTTGGCGCAAGATAGACGACGAGTCGATTTTGTGCAAGCGCGCTTGCGGTCGCAATGGCGGCCACAACCGTTTTTCCGGATCCGACATCCCCTTGAAGCAGACGATTCATCGGATGGGTTTTTGCGAGATCTTGAACGATCTCCCATGCCGCTCGGCGTTGCGCAGGCGTGAGCGTGAAAGGTAAAGAGTCAACAAATGTTTTCAAACGAACCTGATTCAACGGAATGGGATGCGCGTGGGAAACGAAACGCTCGCGGCGCACATGCGCAAACATGAGTTGATGCAAAAACAGTTCATCAAATTTCAACCGACGGATCGCGGAAGAAAGTTCCGCTTGTGTGTTTGGATGATGAATGAAACGAATGGCTGAAACCAAATCCGGCAAGTCTTCCGCTTTTCTGATGGTGTCCGGAAGCCAATCAACCAATTCATGATCGGAAGAAACAGCCTGGGAGATCGCACGGCGAATTCGATGCTGTTTGAGGGATCCGGAAAGTCGATACACCGGAACAAGACGACCCGTCAGCACATGGCGGCCCGCCGGTTCCTGTATCGGGTTGACCATGGCACGACGAAAACGAACATCTACGCTTCCCGCGAGCGCGAGTTCCGTACCGGGACGAATCGTTTGCGTGAGATATTCCTGATTGAACCAAACAATGGGAAGAGTTCCTGTCTCGTCTTCCAAAACCGCCTCCACAATTTTCAGGTGACGATTTTTTGCAGGACGCGATTTGATGGATTGAATCCTTCCTATCACGGTGAAGGTTTCTCCCGGCTTGATAAAACGAATCTTCTTTATCTGCGAAAAATCATCGTAACGAAATGGAACGACAAAAAGTAAATCGCGTACAGACACGATTCCCATATTTTTCAAATCCTTTACTGCCGTCGGTCCGATCCCGAACAGTTCGCCGACCGATGAAGACAAATGCAAGGCCATGGAAACGTATCAGTTTGTTCTTCCTTGTCCGCGATCGTGGTAGGGGGCTTGATTTGTTGACGTTGAATTTGCCGGCGCCACAATCGTCGTGGGTCGTTCGATGGCTTTTACGGCAAGCGCTTGCGCTTTCTCATTCGCTTCCTGGGCTTGTTGTTTGAGCGAATCGAATTGCTGATCTTGCGCATTAAGACGATCTTGCAGATTTTTGACTGTCAACTCCAATAAACGAATTTGCGCGCTTGTCTCTTTTTCCATGAGCGCTTTCTCATGAGCGAATTGTTGTGAAATTCGTGCGATCACATCCTTCTCACATTGTTCACGACCCAGTTCTAACTCCTTTGGATGCTGTTCGATTTTTAGTTTCATCTGCACAAACTCCTGCTCTTGCGTACGAATCATCGCTTCGCGCTCTGATAACATTTTTTCTCGTTCTGCCGTTTCCACCTGATCGCGTTCTTGTTTTAATTTTTGTTGATAAACATATTCCTCCGCTTCCCGTTCCCACGTTTTTTTTCGCGTAGCGATCTGTTCATCCAAATCATGCTTGCGTTTTTCTGCTTCCAACTCAAATGCCAATGCACGTTTTGTTTGATCCTCCACAAGGAGATCAAGTGTGTCAGCGGCAACGGTAATATGCCGTTGCAATTCAAGCTGTTGGCGTGAAAGATCAATCGCTTTTTGGACATCTTGAAGCGTCGTGGTTTGATCGAGTAAAGATGTTCTCATTTCCATGAGATGTGTTTGAAGAGATGACTGAAATTCGCCAAATGATTTGTCTATTGTTTGTGGCGTTTTCGCCTTGGCTTTTTCAATCAATTCCATCGCAGGTTGACTAAGCACGGTTTGTGAAACCGCACGAAGATCTTCTAACTGTCCTTGAAGTCTTTCGTATTCATTAAGAATGTCTTGCTTTGTGCGTTTGGATAACGCGGAGATAGATTGGTTCATATGACGAGAGGTTAACATGATAGAAATGTTCGTCAAGGGTGAGTTTTTGACACAATAAAAAGCCGCTATTTCAGGCCATTTTTTACTCCTCAATCACTTGCAATTTCCTCAATGGTGCACCCGGCAGGGCTCGAACCTGCGGCCTACAGCTCCGCAAGCTGTCGCTCTATCCAACTGAGCTACGGGTGCATACGATCACAAAAACTTCACAGTTTATACATCCGACGAGCAACATCTGTCAATCGTTCTTCGTTGCGGGAAAAATTTTCCGCGCAAAAGGGACGAAGCGCATCGCGAACTTCGTTTGGATCCATCTGCTCAAGCGGAACCGCAAGAAGCGGCTGAAACTGACTAAAAAAATCCAAATACAAAATACTCGTCGCGGGCGGATCATAGACAATGGAAAAATCCCGAACCGCTTCATAATCATAATAGGTGTCATCGACAAGAATGCCTGTGGTGGTAATAAAAACCGGAACTCGATCCGGCTTCTTAAACGTCGAAAGCAACATAATCACACCGGTCATCAAAATGATGACCGCAAACAAAAAATTCGCTGTTGCAATCGCATAAACAATGAGCGATACACCAAGCACAACCGCAAGGATATACCAAGTTCGAGATCGCTCATGTTGCAGATACTCATCGACTTCCCATTCCAAAAGCGATTCGCCGATATCCATTTCCTGAATTTCTCTTTCCTCAAAAGTCTCTTCCATATAAAACAAGTCTACCAGAACGCTTGCCTTTTTTCCAGAAATCTCGTATTCTACTCTCGTTTGGAGAGGTACCCAAGAGGCTGAAGGGGCGGGTTTGCTAAACCTGTAGGTCGGGGTTTACTCGGCGCGGGGGTTCGAATCCCCCCCTCTCCGCCAACGATGGAAACGGAAAAACATAATGCGAGAC
>CAYJVQ010000003.1:0-1126 GCA_964373605.1 uncultured Gammaproteobacteria bacterium
CACACCCAGGACGTGTTGGCATGTCGCAGGGAACAACGGCGACAGTCCGTTGGCCCGAAGACATCTCCCCACACCCAGGACGTGTTGGCATGTCGCAGGGAACAACGGCGACAGTCCGTTGGCCCGAAGACATCTCCCCACACCCAGGACGTGTTGGCATGTCGCAGGGAACAACGGCGACAGTCCGTTGGCCCGAAGACATCTCCCCACACCCAGGACGTGTTGGCATGTCGCAGGGAACAACGGCGACAGTCCGTTGGCCCGAAGACATCTCCCCACACCCAGGACGTGTTGGCATGTCGCAGGGAACAACGGCGACAGTCCGTTGGCCCGAAGACATCTCCCCACACCCAGGACGTGTTGGCATGTCGCAGGGAACAACGGCGACAGTCCGTTGGCCCGAAGACATGTCGACACGTCCCCATTCAAAAGGTTATACACAGCGCTTTGCTTTCAGCTTGTTTGTGTTTTTGATATAATCATTTTGAATTTTGACGCACCCACGTCACCCTAACTATTTATAATCGGCTCTAAAATTTTTTTGCTATGCAAAAGATCGCCGTTTCTTTTTTCGCGATGGTTTTCGCCTTTGCGAACCTCGGCATCTCCACGGCTTACGCCGCTGGCGCAGCCGCGCTTTCATTGTCTCCAACAAACACGTCGGTCAAAACGGGAGACAATTTTAGTTTGAGCGTCACTGTGAGTCCAAGTGGAGAGTCCCTTGACACCGCTCGAGTGAACTTGAGTTGGGACGCTTCTAAGCTCGAAGTTCTCGCCTTCGATCTTGGAAATTTGTTTCCGAACATGTCACCTTCTAATTCCATCAATAACACCAACGGCACGTTGAGCTACGGCGCGTATAAATTTGGAACACCTGTGACATCTTCAGGGACGGTTGCCACAGTGACGTTTCATGCGCTCAAATCCGGATCAGCAACCATTGCTGTTTCAAGCGATTCAAAACTGATCAGTGACGGATCGGAAAAGTTGAATGCCTCTCTGCTCGGAAAGGCAACGATCAACATTACAGGTGCAACGGTGGCGTCTGAAGCGCCAAAGACATCTGGAGATACACCTGCAACACCGGCTCCTGCAACAGCAACTCCAGCCAAACCCGTCACTCCTG
>CAYJVQ010000003.1:1226-7853 GCA_964373605.1 uncultured Gammaproteobacteria bacterium
TACCAGCAACTCCGGCCACACCTGCAACACCGGCTCCTGCAACAGCAACTCCAGCCAAACCCGTCACTCCTGTTGCAGACAACACAGAAGCCGCCGCTCTCAAGTATTTTGGCGCGCTTGCAGGCAAGCTTCCTTCAACACCGGAAGAATGGGTCGCACTCAAGTGTATGGTTAATGACGGTTGTAAAGCGGCAAAACAAGATGCAGACAAAGAAAAACAAGCGCTTGCGTTCTATACAAAGAAATACAAGGGTCTTCCAAAGACCGGTATGGAGTGGAACGTGATCCACGCGATTGCTTACACGAACGTCTTTATCAAATGGCCAACATCATCAACACCGGCCGTACCAGCAACTCCGGCCACACCTGCAACACCGGCTCCTGCAACAGCAACTCCAGCTTCGACAACACTGACACTTGAACAGCAGGCGATTGGATGGTTTGGCAAGCTCACAGGTGCATCCCCCTCGTCTGCCGCTGATTGGCTTGCCGTAAAGTACATGGTCAATGGATATAAACCGGCCACACAAGATGTGGATGCCGAATCTGATGCGGTCGCTCTTTTTGCCTCAAAATTTGGCAAATTGCCTTCGACAAGCCAAGACTGGAATATCATCGCGGCTATCGCTTATTCAGGCGCGTTCTAACATCAACAAGCAGGTATGCGAAAAATTACATTTCCAATTCTGCTCATCGCGATCGCGCTTGTCGCTTTCCCTTGGAGTGCGGGCGCGATTTCTTCCACGAGCTATCAGCTCTTTCCGGAACAGGGATTCCTTTCGCCTTCAGCCGATGGGACATCAACAGCTTCCGATAGACTTGAGTCAACGAGTTACCGACTTCAAGGAGCGGTTGAGGCGTTTCCCGGTCTTCAAACCAGTACCAGCTTTCAGCAACAAGGTGGCGGATCATTCCAATACTACTGTGGAGACGGATTTATTGACCCGGGAGAAACATGCGACGGTTCTTCTTTGGCAGGAGCAACATGTGTGACTCAAGGATTTGTCAGGGGCTCACTCACTTGCTGTTCTGGGTTGGCTATTGTGAAAACTGGTTTTAACGCCGGGGGCGGTGGCGGCGGTGGTGGCGGTGGTGGTGGTGGAGGTGGCGGGGCGGGATCAACCGCGACCACACCGGACGCACCAAGTGTTTCAGATCAAATTAAAACGCTCGGGTTCAGTTACGCACCTTCTTTTCTTCTTTACGGAAGCCAAAGCACGACGACCACAACCTTAAAAGTAAATGATTCCACGACAGGAGTGACATTTCCCACAACCGGTTCTTGGCAGAAAACGATCTCGCTCGCTTTTGGACTCAACACGTTTAAGATTGTAGCGAGCAATACGACAGGAAATTCAACGGAAACCGTATTTGAACTGTACCGACGATTGGTAGGGGACATCACGCAAGATAAGACGGTAAACGACTATGACTTGAGCAAGCTCGTCAAACTTTGGGGCGGATCGGATCGTAACGGGGATTTTAACGAAGATAAGTCAGTGAATGATTACGACTTTTCAATGATGGTGGCGCGTTGGGGGATGAGCGTTTAATCAGTTTATGAAAGGCGTGGTCCCCAGAAACGAGATAGGCGTGGTCCCTTGACCCCGCCAAAATCGAAAAAATGGCAAGGAGGAAAATGTAACATCCTATGAAACAACTGATTTCCGGACTGATTGTTTTAACTTCCTCTTTTTTTCCAATATCCATGCTCGCGGCCGGATCTGCAACCATGGGATTTTCGCAAGAAAATCTCACTCTGCAAGTTGGCCAAATGGCTGATGTTTTCCTCACGATTGATCCAAAAGGAGAAAATCTGGATACGGTACGAAGTGTTTTCACGCTTGATCCGACGATTTTGCAAGTTGAATCCATTGTTCAAGTGGGAAAATTCAATCACAACGCGCCCGGAAATTTCATTGACAATCAAAAAGGAAAAGTGTCTTGGGGCGCCTTCACGCTTGAAGGCCCGATCAATACGATCGGTCCGTACCTCAAAGTGAGTTTATCTGCTCGGCAAACCGGAACAGCATTGATCGCTCTGACGGAAGAATCAAAACTGATCAGCAATGGCGAGGAGAAAATCAGTTCATTAAAACTTGGCTCTCTGACAGTGAAAGTTGATCAGGAGCCATCCACGGATCCGGGACTCTCTGTTCTTACCGTGAATAGTGCGAGCCATCCGCAGGAATCAAGCTGGTACGCGCTTTCAAACATCCAGCTTGATTGGATCGAGTTAAAAGGGGAAAGTGAAATCGTGAATTATGTCTATGCCTTTGATCAAACGTCCAATACAGATCCATCCACTTTTCTTGCTCCAACAGAAACGACACGTTCGTTTGAAGATGTAAAAGACGGAATTCATTATTTCCATCTCAAAGGGATTCAAAAAGATGGAAAGAAGACAAAGACGGTTCATCGTCGAATCTTGATCGACACGCAAGAACCAAATCCGATCGCCATTACCGTTTTTGAAGATCAGTTGATCGAGGGGGAATCGCTTTGGCTCACTTTTGCCACAACCGATGAAACATCCGGAATCGCACAGTATCAAGTGGCGATCAACACAAGTGAATTTTTACCCCAAGAAAGCCCGCTTGAAATCACCGATCTTGTTCCCGGAACTTATTTTATCCGTGTGGCGGCGATTGATAATGCGGGGAATACGGTCAATCAAGGACAAAGCGTTCGTGTGTATCCAAAAGGAACAAAATTGGTGCGTCCGGATGGTTTCGATCCGAATTCGGAAAAGGATTCTTTTACCGATGATCCCTTATCAATCATCCCTTCCTCACCTTCTTTAAAACTGTTGATAACTCTTGGATTGGTTCTCGCGCTCGGTTTTGGTATAATTTACAAGATTAAAAATAGAAATTTAAATAAATAATCATGGAGTCAGATAGCATTGAGAGATTTAGCGATCGAAGGATGAGAAAGCGACACCCATCATTCCATCGCCAAATCACTCAATAACATTTGACTCACATCTTTAACATGCGTTTTACACGCACCCATATAAATCATCTATTATGAAAACCGCCAAAATATTTTTGCACACGCTGGTCGGGATTTCGATGGTGTTTTACACCCTCGCGATTACCCTGCTTGCCGTGCCGTCCATTGCCAACGCGCAGGTTCCCACCTCGATTGGATACAACGGACGTCTTTTTAATGCAGCGGGTACGGCCTTATCCGGCACGTACTATTTCTGGTTCGATCTGGAATCAGCGCTCACAGGAGGGACAACCGCCGCGACCAACATTCAGGCGTTAAACTTTCTGGCAACGCCGACGGCTGCGATTACCGTGACAAACGGTTTTTTCTCTGTTCAGATACCGCTTGGGACAGATCTTGATAAATTTTCGGATAATCTCTTTTTAGAGCTCAAAGTTCATACAGCGGATGTTGTCGGAAGCGCTGAAACACTCTCACCGCGCGTTGAGGTGACGAAAGTGCCTTATTCGATTTTCACACAGGCGATTGAGGCCGTTTCCACGGCCCCCACGGATGACACTTTTGACGGTCGGCTGTTCTATGACACCACAAACGACAAAATTCGTTTTTATGATGGAGATTCTTGGAATTTTGTTGAAGGAGTGATGGACACAGCAACGCTCACATTGGACAACGCTTCTGCAACCGCTGTGAATATCGGTGCTGGTGCGGTTGCAAAAACCATTACCATCGGTAACTCCACAGGAGCAACTTCTGTTGTGTTGAATTCAGGAACAGGTGCCATCAATGTTGGCACAAACGCCATTGCGCACACAGTGACCTTGGGTAACATTACCGGGGCAACCGCTGTAAACATCAATACAGGAACGGGTGGAAGCGCCATTACAACCACAAACGGCACGCTTGGACTTATCACGGGAACAGGCGCGATTAACATTGGTGCAGATGCCGTTGCAAAAACCATTTCCATTGGTAATGCCACAGGTGCAACGGCGGTGAACACGACATCCGGAACCGGCGGGATCGCTCTTTTGACAACCACGACCGGCGCATTGTCTTTGACAACAGGCACCACAGGCGCTGTTACGGTGGATTCCGGAACAACAGGAGCTGTGAATCTCGGTACCGGAGCCGCGGCAAAGACGATCACTGTAGGCAACGCCGCTTCGACAGAATCGGAAATTAACGGACTTCTGGTGGACATCAACGGTGGTACAAGCGGTGTCACCATCGATGGCGGTGCGGCTTCAAACTTTACAACTTCTGTCGGTGCTCTCACGCTTTCAACGACTGCTGGCGGCACGTCGTCGAGCGTCGTCTTGCGATCCGTTGATACTTCCTCTGACGCTATTTATCTTGATTCAGACGGTGCGACAGGTTCGGGTGTTTATCTTGATGCTTATGACGCGGTCACCAATACCACCGGAATTGTGACACTCGACGGCTCTGAAGTGGAATTAAACAGCTTTGGCACGAATGGCGTTGATATTAACGTTGGCGATTCCGGAACATTCGATGTCACCACATCAAGCGGTTCCGTTGCTTTGACGGCTCAAGGAGACACAGGAAATTTGACACTCAATGCAGATTCAAACGTCACGATCAACACAGTGACAGCGAGTAAAGTCATAAATATAGGAACTGCCGCTTTTGATAGAACGATTAACATCGGTACAGGATCAGGACAAGATTCGATTATTATCGGTGCCAATTCGGCTGCGGATTTGATTGATATCATTTCTGCCACAACCACGGCGGATGCGATCGATGTGACTCTTGCGTCGCTGACAAGCGGAGATGGGTTTGATATAGATACAGCCGCTCTGACAACAGGAGACGTTATTGATATCGCTTCCGGCGCTGTGCGCACCAGTGGTTCAGCTTTGCATGTGACAGATGATTCTCTTGCCGCTGCCGTGACAGGCGATTTGATACAAATTGATGTTGCCGGAACAAAAGATACAAATACGCTGGATATTGACGTTTCGCACGCCACAATTGCCACGACAGGCAACGAGATTGATATCACCTACTCTGGCGCCGCTCACTCGGGAAATGCCCTTGATCTGAATATGGGAACAAACGTGGCAGGCAATGCTATTGCTATTGCCACTGCTGGTACGACCCTTGGCCGTGCCATCGAAATTATTTCCACGGGTACGATCGTGGACTCACTTATTGATGTGGACATGGCTTCAGGTGATTGGCAGGGCAACATTCTGGAAGTCGAAACGGGCGGCAGCGCTTCTGATGGTGATGTGTTCAACATCACTTTGGAGGCCCTTGATGTGGCCGTGCAAAATATGGTCGTGACCAACGCCGCCGCAACCACAGCTGATGGTTGGCTCGTGAACGTTGACACCTCTGCCGCTTGGACTGGCACCGCTATCGATGCTGACATGGGTGCTGGTGTCTCCACAGGCAACTTCCTTGACATCACCTATGCCACTGCAGCTCACACTGGCAATGCCATCGACCTCAACATGGGGACGAACCTTGCTGGACAAGCCATTGACATTAACCTCACAGGTGTTCGCACAGATGACGGCATCAACATCGATGATGACTCTACTGGTAACACTCCAGTCCTTGACATGAACATCAGCGGCATCCGAACAGGCAATGCCATTGACATCACCTACGCCACCGCTGCTGCCACCGAGAATGCCATCGACCTCAACATGGGAACAAACGTGGCAGGCAATGCTATTGCTATTGCCACCGCTGGTACTACCCTTGGCCGTGCCATCGAAATTATTTCCACGGGTACGATCGTGGACTCACTTATTGATGTGGACATGGCTTCAGGTGATTGGCAGGGCAACATTCTGGAAGTCGAAACGGGCGGCAGCGCTTCTGATGGTGATGTGTTCAACATCACTTTGGAGGCCCTTGATGTGGCCGTGCAAAATATGGTCGTGACCAACGCCGCCGCATCATCATCTGCCGGTTGGCTTGAAGATATCGATACAAGCGCCGCTTGGACAGGAAATGCAATTGACTTCACAACAGGTGCTCAAGCATGGACAGGTAACATCTTTGACGTGAACGTTGGAGCCGCCGCTTCAACCGGTGACGTCTTCAACGTCTCCATGGGTTCTTCCAACCTTGCCGGTGGAGCCTTCGTCATTGCTGATGCCGGTGGAGTACGTACAGACGCTCTGATTGACATCACCTCCGCTTCCACAGCCACAGCAGAAGCGGCATCTCTTGTGCAGATTAACGGAACCGGCGCTCTTGCAGGCGCTCACGTCCTTGACATCAACGTCTCTGGCGGTTCGACCTCTGGAAACATCATTGACATCACTTCCTCTGGAACTCTAACCGCCAGCAACTTCCTGGACATCAACGCCGCTCTTGCTGACACAGGTGACGCTATTAACATCACGGCCGCCGATGCCGCCGTTGCCTTCCAGGCCCTTGTCATTGACACAGCCGCCGGCATTCAGACTGCCTCTCCAGTCTTTGTTCAATACGACAACACCACAGGAACCGTTGCCGCCTTTGATCTTGATACCACAGGAACACGTGGTGGACTCTTTGACATCGACACCACAGGTGCCTTCATTACAGAAAATCTCATTGACATCACCACCGGCGCTCAAGCATGGACCTCAAACATCTTTGACGTGAACGTTGGAGCCGCCGCTTCAACCGGTGACGTCTTCAACG
>CAYJVQ010000003.1:7953-14834 GCA_964373605.1 uncultured Gammaproteobacteria bacterium
TGCAGGCGCTCACGTCCTTGACATCAACGTCTCTGGCGGTTCGACCTCTGGAAACGTGATTGACATAACCACTTCAGGCACTCTGACAGCAAGTAACCTTATCGATATTAACTTTGGCGCTGTCGCTGACACAGGCGATGGAATCAACATTGCACTTGGCGCTACCGCTGTTGCCGCACAAGCTATTGTTGTAGATTCTGCAGGTGCTTCCTCCACAAACGGTTGGGTTCTCGCCGCAGACAACTCTGGCGACGCCATCTGGACAGGAGACATGTTGAGCTTAAGAACAGGAACAGGTAGTTCCACCGGTGACATCATTGACATCACAATGGAAGCTACCGCGCTCGGTGACGCTCAAGCGATCGTTTTGACCAATGCCGATGTCTCTGATCAAGCGGGATGGCTCATGGATATTGATACTTCCGCGGCGTGGATTGGCAACATGATGGACATTGATCTTGGCGCAGGTGTTTCAACCGCCAATGTTCTTGACATCACCTACGCCACTGCAGCTCACACCGGCAATGCCATTGACCTCAACATGGGCACAAACGTGGCTGGAGACGGACTCAATATTGCCCAAACAAGTCCGACAACCGGTCAAGCGATGCAAATTGACACAACCCTTACAGATGCCACAGCGGGTGTGTTCGACTTCAACGTTACGACGGACACAGGTGATGTGGAGGGACTCAATATCGCCATGACCTCTGCTGATGATAATGATGATGCGACTGAAACAATGGCTTTACTTCAACTTAACGCGACTCAAAATTCTGACGATGCAACAAACGATGACCTTTTGATAGGTCTTGATGTAGCGGCGCTTGTCAATGGCGGTACGGCAGTTGGTCAAACAGCAATCCGAATTGGGAACGTATGGGACGTGCAGATCGGATTCAATGACACTTCAAGTGTGATCAGACTCCTGCAAGACGCGGCAACGTTAGCTATTCAGGAAAACTCACTCGCCGTGCTGGTGAACATCACAGACGCTGCATCAACTTCAACCGTGATGGAGATTAACGGAGAACTCATTATAGAACTTGATAATGGAGCAACGGACGAAGCTATTTGTGGAGAAGATGGGGATGCAGATGTAACGGATGTAACGGTGCGTGATTGTAGTGCAGCTCCAGTCGCCGACTATGCTGAGCGTTACCCGGTTGCTCAAGGAATTACTTATGGTGACATCGTTGTTCCAGGTACAAAGAAAATTTTGACCTATCACGATGCCTTTGTAGGTCATGAAAGGACAGATGATAAAAAAGAATGGATCGTGCAATTAGTGAAATCTTCAGAGGCCTATCAGGGACCGGTTTCAGGAATCGTTTCAGATAACTACGGGGACTTTACCTCTGCAGGAAACAATATTCCGGATTCCGAAAATCCAATGCCGATCGCTCTTGTCGGACGCGTTCCTGTGAATGTCACAAATGAAAACGGTCCAATTTCTATTGGAGACTTTATTACCACGTCATCGACTCCTGGAAAAGGAATGAAAGCGACCAAAGCTGGACGTGTGATCGGAATGGCTTTGGGAGATTTCGCTGAATCGTCCGGAAAGGTCATGGTTCAGGTCGTCAACACTTGGTATCAGCCATCTGATTCCGCTTCCAATAATTTACAAGGTGGCAATAACACGGGATCTTCTCTCATTGTTGTCAACAGTGTTGAAGCCAGCGATGGCAGTTTTAATGGTTCTGTCTCGGTTGCCGAACATCTCTACGGTTCACGCGATATGGCCGGTCGAGTGCGTCTCAAGGCCGGTTCGGACAAAGTGCATGTGACCTTTGAAAAAGAATATGCCTATTTGCCAATCGTCACCTTCTCCTTGCGAAGCGAGGATCGCGTCCCGGGTAATATCTGGGTGAGTGATGAGGATAAGACAGGATTCACTATCAATCATTCTGCAGGATCTACAACACCGAACGATCTCGAATTCAACTGGATCGCCATCGGAGTTGATGAAGCGATGGTGACCATCTCTGACGGTAAAACGGAAAGGGTTGAAGTGACTGTTATGAACAACAACAGCGTTGTGCAAGCACCAGTTTCAGCTCCCGTTCCAGCGGCTGATAAAATTATTACCCAAGAAGACAATCTCATGTCGGTCGATAAACCATCAGTTGTAGATGAGCCAACTGGCGCTGACACTTCGGTGCAAGAGTCAGAGAAACTTCCAAATGAATCACTGTTGGTTGAGTAATAGAGGGAAAAATGGAGACTGAAAATAAAGGCGGGGTTTCCAGACCCCGCCTTTGAATTAATAGGCACACAAAAGAGACTGCTCTTAAAACTTACTTGTCACCCATACCTCCCTTCCTGTAATATAAACACGTTCTATATCTTTACATTATGGCTATTGAATCAAAACTGGGACGTGGCCCTATCGGCCGTCCGATTGGCCAAACGGAGGAACAAAAAAAGAGCTCCGGATGGCTCTGGGTCGTCATTGCGGTTATTTTTCTGATGATAGCGGGGGCGTGGTGGTATTATTCCTCAAGCCGTGACTCAACGATCACAGAAGGATCGATCGAGACGGGCCAGTATCAAGCGATATTTCTCGATAGCGGTCAAGTCTACTTCGGTAAACTGAAGACCGGCAAGGGAGATTTTTATTCGCTGACAGATGTTTTTTATCTCCAAAGCGGAGCGGTCGGGTTGGATCAAACATCAAATCTGTCTCTTGTGAAACTCGGCAACGAAGCACATGGTCCTGAAGATAAAATGAGGATCAATAAAGAGCATATTTTGTTCATTGAGGATATGAAGGCGGATAGTAAAGTAGTGACAGCAATCCAAGAATATAAATCAAAGAAATAGTCATTATGAGTATGTTTCAGAAAATTACCCTTTGGTCGACTTACGCATTGTTTCTTCTTCTTCCGTTGTTTTTTCTTCCTTGGACAACGAGTGTTCTTGAACACAATAAACAGCTGTTACTTGTCATTTTGACCATCATCGCCCTTGTGGCCTGGCTTGGACAAATGGTGATGACCAAGCGTCTGTCCTTCCGTTCAGGTTGGATCAACTTGATTCCCGGTGCGTTCTTGCTTGCCATTTTGATTTCATCCGCCACTTCCTTTGCCGGTTATCAATCTTGGGTCGGTCAGGCACAGCAGGAATACGCGAGTTTTCTTTCGATTGCGATGTACGTTGTGTTGCTCTTTGTGCTGATGAATAATGTCAGTGGCGCTCAAACGCAACGGCACATCCTTTTCGCTGTTCTTCTCTCCGCGGCGATTTCAGGTCTTGTCACACTTTTGGCAATGTTTAATCTTGCGCATTTTCCATTTGAATTTGCCCAGTCCAGAGGGTTCAATACGGTTGGAACGATCAACGGCATGATCACCTTCTTAACCGCCGTCATGTTTGCCGGGCTTGCCATGTGGCTTGTTTCGCAACAAGGGAGCGATCGTGTCATTCCGGATGGAAACCTTGGCATGATCATGCGCGGGCTCATTGTGATTGTGACGGTGAGCAATTTGGTCGCTCTGGTTGCTGTGGACTTTTTTGTTTTTTGGATCATCAATATCTTTGGCGTGCTTTTGCTTGCCGCCTTTGGTTTTATCCAGTCACAGGAGTTTCCCAATCCAAAACGATTCGCTCTGCCTCTTGCCGTTTTGTTGGTCTCTATTTTGCTTTTGTTCTTGCCAAGCCCTCTTCGTCTTCAACTTCCTCTTGTTGTTTCGCCAAGCTATAGCGCCAGTTGGAATATTACGAAAGCGGCGCTTGGGAGCAATTCAAGCAACATGTTGTTTGGAACCGGTCCCGGAACATACGGCTATGATTATCTCGCATTTAAGCCTGTCGCGGTCAATGGGTCGCAGTTTTGGTCTTTACGTTTTGATCGCGCAAAGTCGTCTTTTCTGACGATGCTGGCTTCATTTGGCATTGTGGGAACGGCTCTTTGGCTCTCGCTCATGATTTGGATCGGTGCCAAAGCGGTTGGTCGGCTCATCTTCGAACGCGATCATGAGGAATGGAAGATGACCTACGTGATTTTTGTCGGGTGGGCGATTTTGCTTCTTTCAAACTTACTTTATTCTTCCAATCTCACGATGGAATTCATGTTGTGGGGATTCACGGGGATTTTGGCTTCACAAGTTATACGTAAACTTTGGAGCACAGATTTTGCTCGATCACCCAAACTGGGTTTGGCAACGTCTTTTGCTTTTGTGCTTGTGGCAGTGGGAGTCATTGCCTCTTTGTTTGTGACCGGTCAGCGGTATGCGGCTGAAGTGGCTTTTGCTCAAGGGGTGAAAGCGGATCATGCCGGCGCTCCTATGAGTGAAGTGATTCCGCATTTATTGCGTGCCGTAAAATATAACAGTTTGAGCGACACCTATTATCGTAATCTTGCCGCCGCACAGCTTGCGCAAGCACGTGTGAAAATTACGGAATATCGCGCAGGCGGAGCAACGGAGTTGACAACAGAACAAACGCAGGAAATCAACAATCTGGTTTCATCGGCTGTGGATGCCGCAACGCGGGCAACAACCATTGAACCCAATTTTGTTTCAAATTGGGTTTTGCGCGGATCGATTTATCGTGACCTCATGAGTTTCGCTCAAGGAGCCGAAACGCTTGCATCGCAAATGTTCGCCACGGCGATCAAATTGGAACCGACGAATCCGGTGCATGAAGTGAATCTTGGCCGTGTTTATCTCACGGTCTCGGAGCGTGCTCGTGCGCTCAAGAGCGCGGAAGATAAAGAACTTGCAAAAACGGCAACGGAGCAGGAGACGACTCTTTTGCAGACTGCCGAGCAGACTTTTCTTAAGGCCACACAATTAAAGAATGATTATTTACCAGCGCATTATTATTTAGCTGCGGTGTATGAGAGACAAGGGCGGATGGAAGAAGCCGTCACACGTTTGGCGGCCATTCGAAACGCCAATCAGGCGGATATCGGAGTCGCTTTTCAGCTTGCCCAGCTCCTCATTCGTTTGCAAAGATATGATGACGCCACCAAAGAACTCGAGCGTATTGTCGGTCTCAATGCGGAGTATTCAAATGCCCTTTGGTTCTTGGCTTCGATGTATGAGATTAACAAAAAACAGCCAGAGGCCATTAAACTCGTTGAAAAAGTGGTTGAGATCAATCCCGGTAATGAACTGGCTAAACAACGTTTAGCGCGTATGAAGGCCGGAGAAATAACCACGCAATTGCCGGAACCGATTCAAGAAGGGCAGGGTGAAGTGACGGATGTGCCAGAGGGAGAGATTGTAGAGGAGGAGTCGGCGGAAGAGGGGAGTGAAGGGGTGGAAGTGGAAGAGACGGAGGAATAGTTTATTCAGAGATTAGTAAACAGCCATAGGCGTGGTCAAGGGACCCCGCCTATTTGTTTTTTCAAATGTTCGATCAACTCCTTCTCCACCTCGACCACGTTTTTTTTCACAAAACACATGCTCACTTTTTCTCTCATCCCAACCGCATCAAATTTAGCACAAAGGGCAATGGCATCCAGTGGTTTTTCTGCTTGTACGATCGCACAGATGTTGTGTTCGCCGTTTTCATAGATCAGGACGATTATTTTTGCTTGCGGAGAAGTGGCAATGAGTTCATCAATCACATCCGCTAAGTCTTTCTCTTGCGCGCCGGCGTACATAAAATCTTGTTGGGAAAGAAGGGTCCAAACGATATTTAATTCTTCGTCCGCTTTCAGGCGAGCCAGAGCCCGACCCCAGAGCCGAAGCGTTTGTATGGAACGGGTTCGATACAATTGTTGGACGATCTGTTCTCGTTTTGCTCCCTTTGCAATCAGCTTGCTTGCGGTTTGGAGGGTTTTTGGAGTGACATTGCTCGTCTTGAAACTTTTTGTTTTGGCGATCATTCCGGTTAAAAAGGCGGTGGCGATTTCTTCATCCAGGAAACCTGCTTCCATGGATTCAATGAGATCATGGCAAACTTCTCCACAAGAGCTCGCGGTGAGATCAACGATATTGATTTGTCCGTAATGTTCGTTTTCCGGTGAGTGGTCAATGTTGATGATCGGCGTTCGATAAAAAAAATCAGGATTATCTCGATAGAGATGAGCACACGCTTCGTAGTCGGGAGTTCCGATACAGATGATCAGATCGTATCGATAACCGGAAGTGGAAGTTCTCACATCTTTTGGATCCCAGAATCCTTTTTTTGAGGAGAGATAAACAGACAGTTTATCGTCTTTGATTTCGTAAGAGAGTTCATCCACTTTTGTTTTTGTTGCGTCCAGTTCGATCACAAATTTTCGAAGGTTTGGGAGTTTGGTTTGAATTTGATCATGACCGGAAATGAATTGGATCTGTTTGGGAGATAATTCGTCCGTCGCAACAATGACCGCCTGTTTATCCAATTTTTTTAAAACTTTGGCAAGTCCGAGCGCGGTGGCATAATGATCCGCGTTTGCACCGGAGGGAATACAAATAAGCGGGTTTGAGCTTCGCTTTATTGCTTCGAGCACTTGTTGTGATTGATGAAGAGCCATGTGTGGGAATTCGCTACTTTACCTTCCCATACAAAGATGGTCAAGCGATGAAAAAAGCGCTCTGTGAAGAGCGCGAGTGTGCTTTAGAGACCAAGGCCGAAAAAGATGTATGTGGTTCCCGTGTGGGTTTTCGGGTTGTTGGTTGTTGGAGCTCCCACGACCAGATCGTCCACCTGATCGTTGTTGAGATCACCAACACTCAAGCTGGAGCCTGATTTGTCTCCTCCATTTCCACCGGTGATTTTTACTTCTGCATCGGCAAGGTCAGCGATTTCATCTGTCAGAGGACCCTGGAGAATGTAGATGATCCCAGGATCAGGCGCCGGACCGGAATCTGTCCCGGGCGCTCCCACAACCAGATCGTCCACCTGATCGTTGTTGAGATCACCAACGCTCAAGCTGGAGCCTG
>CAYJVQ010000003.1:14934-16031 GCA_964373605.1 uncultured Gammaproteobacteria bacterium
ATTGGCGTTTGCCAGATTGATGGCGCCCGTAGCAAGAGGACCAAAGACGATGTAGACAATGCCATTGTTTTGTTCTGTTTTGACATCGTAGCCGGGAGTTCCAATGGCGAGATCATCAATTTGGTCCATGTTGAAATCGCCGTTCGTAACGCTCCAACCGCTGTTGTCATCTACATTTTCTCCGATCATCAACGATTGGGCTGAACCGGAGGTTGTGAGTGGCGCATAACCGCACTGATTCACACCCTCGTCGCAGTTGTCGTCAATGCCGTTATTGCAGATTTCGGAGGCGGCGGGGTTTACGTTTGCTTTGGCATCGTCACAATCGAGATTGTTGCCGACAAACCAGACAGGCGCGGCACAAGCGATTTTGACAAGAGTGGGATTGCCGTAGCCATCCTGATCCTTGTCTCCGTACCACAACCCTTCGATCGCATCCGTGTCCGTCACCCCATTGCAGTTGTTGTCGATCATGTCTCCACACGCCTCCGTTGCCCATGGATTGACCGATGGGTTGAAGTCGTCGCAGTCCTGTGCGTTCAAGACGTACTTCAAAGGAGGGGTGCAGGCGAAGATCGAGACAAGCGGATTGCCAGCCGTATCTCCGTCCATATCGATGTACCACATAGTGGCCGCGGGAGCATCATCAACGATTTTGTTGCAGTTTTCGTCGATTTTGTTGTCGCAAATCTCCATGGCACTTGGATTGACCGATGGATTGGTGTCATTGCAATCATTGGCATTGTCAACGTAGTTCATGGGCTTGGCGCAGGCGATTTTTAGCGCTTCGGGGTTGCCAAAGCTGTCGTTGTCGCCGTCGAAGTACCATGTACTCGTGAACACTTCATCTGTCTGTCCATCGCAATCGTCGTCGATTCCGTTGCAGACTTCCACAACGCTGGGATGCACGTTTTTTGCCAGATCATCGCAATCTGTGTTGTCTGAAACGTATCCAACAGGTTTCGCGCACTGCATGAACGTTGTGGCGGCATCTCCGTAGCCGTCCTTGTCTGCGTCCGCAAACCATATCGGTTGGTTGATCGCGTCAACGTCAACGATTTCGTCGCAGTTGTCGTCCATCCCGTTACAGACCTCAA
>CAYJVQ010000003.1:16131-23618 GCA_964373605.1 uncultured Gammaproteobacteria bacterium
CGTCAACGTCAACGATTTCGTCGCAGTTGTCGTCCATCCCGTTACAGACCTCAATGGCGTCCGGGTTCACGTTTTTGTTGATGTCATCGCAGTCAGAGAAGTCGCTGACCGAGCCGGATGGCTTCTTGCACGCGATCGTGGAGTTGGTCGCATCGCCGAATCCATCCTGATCTTTGTCCGCGTACCAAGTTGGCGCATCGGTCGATTCCTCGTCGATCTCGATGTCGCAATCATCATCCATGCCATTGCAGATTTCATTGGCGGTTGGGAAGATGGCGTCGTTTGCGTCGTTGCAATCGGTGTTGTCGCTCACAAATCCGTCCGGCTTCTTGCAGGTCATTGAGGAAACGGCGGCATCCCCGAAACCATCCGTGTCCACGTCCGCGTAGAAAGACGACCGACCGATCGCGTCAACGTCAACGATCCCGTCGCAGTTGTCGTCGATCTGGTTACAAACTTCGTCTGCGGTTGGAAAGATGGCGCTGTCCACATCGTTGCAATCGGTTTTGTTGGCGACAAATCCTTTCGGCTTGTTGCAAGCGGCAACGACTTTTTTTGAATCTCCGTAGCCATCCTTATCACTGTCAAGGTAAAATGGCAGAAGATCCACTGCCTCAACATCAACGATCCCGTCGCAGTTGTCGTCCATCCCGTTACAGACCTCAAGGGCGTCCGGGTTCACGTTTTTGTTGATGTCATCGCAATCAGTGTTTGTTTCACCCAGGCCTTGGGTTAGTGCACACGCTCGCACGACTTCACCTGCACCGAAGCCGTCGCCGTCCAGATCATTGAAAACCAGCAGAAACGTGATGTTCGGATCGTCCGGCGCGCAATCGTCTTTGTTGGGCACGCCGTCGTTGTCGAGATCGAGACGATCATCAAACATCTCATCGTTGATGAACGGGGAGATCGGATCGCAAGCGGTGACCGCAACCAAAAAGGCAAACAAAAAAGATTTCATGGCGGCTCCAAAAGAGGGGTTTTGTCCCAGGGGGACGTTGTGAAGGAACGCGCGGTTATTATGGCAAAAGTGTTCTTAAAGTCAACATCGAATCATTGAGACCCTATTTATTTACCGACGGGCAAATAGATGGTAACGTAAAAGTCTATTCTCTCATTATGGATCGAGAATCAATCCCCAAAGCCTACGAATCCAAACAATACGAAGATGAAATTTACGCTGTTTGGGAAAAGAGCGGGTTTTTTAATCCGGACTATCTCCCGGGCGATCGTTCGGAAATATTCAGCATTGTTTTGCCTCCGCCAAATGTCACCGGCACTTTGCACATGGGTCATGCGGTGATGCTGGCCATCGAAGACCTTCTGATTCGTTTTGCTCGTATGCGGGGTAAAAAAACGGTTTGGATTCCTGGGACGGATCATGCCGCCATTGCCACACAAACAAAAGTGGAAAAACTTCTCATGAAAGATGGGATGAAAGACCCGCGCGGGAAGCTTGGTCGCGATGAATTTTTGAAACGCGTCGAAAAGTTTGCGAGCGAGTCGCACGACATCATCATCAATCAAGCCAAGAAAATGGGCGCGTCCATGGACTGGTCGCGTGAAGCCTTTACGTTGGATCCTGCACGCCATCGCGCCGTCAACCAGGCCTTTTTCATGATGTACAGCGACGGACTTATTTATCGCGGCGATCGGGTCATCAACTGGTGCCCGCGATGTCAATCAACACTCGCAGACGATGAAGTGGAGTATAAAGAAGAAAAGACCCTGTTTTATTATTTGAAGTACGGTCCGGTTGTGATTGGAACCGCGCGGCCGGAAACGAAGTTTGCTGACAAAGTGATTCTGGTGCATCCGGATGATGAGCGGTATACCGACTTGGTGGGCAAAGAAATGGAAGTGGAATGGATTGAAGGATCCATCAAAGCAAAAATGGTGGCGGATGAGGTCGTTGACAGGTCGTTTGGAACCGGAGCGATGACTATCACTCCGGCGCACAGTTTTGAAGATTTTGAACTCGCAAAAAAATACGGTTTTGAAGTGTTAAAAATTATCGATGAGGACGGGAATCTGACGCAGGCCGCCGGTTCATTTGCCGGAAGGAATGCTCAAAAATCCAGAGCAGAGATTGTCGAAGTGTTACGCCGTAAGGGTTTGGTCGATCACATAGATGAAAATTATTCGCATCATCTTTCCGTTTGTTATCGCTGTGGAGCCGCGGTCGAACCGCTCCCAAAGCTTCAGTGGTTCATTGATGTCCATAAGCCATTTGTTTTTCGCGCTTCATCTCATGCGCCCATCAAAGGGTTAGCAGATGGCCAGCAAGTGACTCTCAAGGATCTCCTGCAACATGTTGTGCGGACAAAGCAAGTGCGAATGATTCCGGATCGTTTTGAAAAAACGTATTTCCATTGGATTGATCATTTGCGTGATTGGAATATCAGTCGGCAAATTTGGTACGGACACCGCGTGCCGGTATGGTATCGCACACCGCCTCTTGTCATTCCGAGCGAGCGCCAGCGAGTCGAGGGGCCACTTTCTGACAAGGAAGTTTACGTCGGTGTCGTCGCTCCTGAAGGTGAAGGATGGGTACAGGATCCGGATACGCTCGATACCTGGTTTTCGGCCGGTCTTTGGACGCTTTCAACCCTTGGCTGGCCTGACAAAACGGATGATTTGCGGCAGTATCATCCTCTGTCTGTTCTTGAAACCGGTTATGATATTCTCTTTTTTTGGGTCGCACGCATGATTCTCATGACGACGTATGCGATCGGCGAAATTCCATTTCGTGATGTGTATTTGCACGGACTTGTGCGCGATGAACAGGGAAGAAAGATGAGCAAGTCGCTTGAGAACAATATGGATCCGCTCGATATGATTGCGCGTTATGGCGCGGATGCGACGCGTCTTTCGCTTATTATTGGAACGACACCCGGCAACGATACAAAGTTGTCAGAAGAGAAAGTCGCGGGGTATCGCAACTTCACAAACAAGTTGTGGAATATCGCCAGGTTTGTTCTGGGAGTCACCCCGGAGGGATCTCTTAACTTATTGCGCTCGCGCGAGATGACCATGGCGGACCAATGGATTCTTTCTCGTTTTGCAACGGTGACGCAAGAAGTCACGGCGCATTTGGAGAAATATGAATTTTCGCAAGCCGGTGAAAAGTTGCGCGATTTCACCTGGAATGAATTTGCGGATTGGTATTTGGAAATGGCGAAAATTCAGTTGAAGGATCCAAACTTTCAGTCTTCCACTTCCCATCTGTTGCGTTCCATCCTGCGAGATCTGCTTATCTTGTGGCATCCGTTCATGCCGTTTGTGACAGAAGTTCTTTTTTCTGTCATTCCGGGCCTGCCGGATTCATCTCTCCTGATGATTCAGCCATGGCCGAAATCAGATGAGACGCACAAAGACCAAAAAGCAGAGCAAGATTTTACGTTGATTCAACAAGTGATTACCGCCATTCGCAACATCCGTGCCCAACATCACATTGAGCCAAAACAGCTCGTGACCGTTTTCATTCTCGCGGATGAGTCTCATCGAAGACTTCTTGACTCGGCACGTCAAATCATCGTCACTCTGTCACGGGCGGAATCCATCGACTTTATCGAAACGGAATTATCGAACGCCGTTGTTGCCGTTGTCGGTTCGATGCGAGTTTTTGTTCTCGTTTCCAAACAGGTGGATGTGAAACGCGAGCGCGATCGTCTGACAAAAGAAATGGAGGAACTGGATCGCTATTTAATAGGAATGGAAGAAAAAATGGCGAATCCGGAGCTTGTTTCCAAAGCGCCGCCTCAAGTGATTAAGGAGATGAAAGAGAAACACAGGCAAGCTCAAATAAAACATCAGGCGCTTTTGAACCAACGGAATTTTTTATCCAACTGATGTGAGGTCTCTATGTCTGCTCTTCAAAAAGCAAAGCAACAAATTTTGCGTGAGCTGAAAACCGCGGTGAGCGCGGGTTTTTCTCCCGCGCTTGAAGATTTGGCGATCCCACCTCATCCGAAAATGGGTGATTTGGCTTTTGCCTGTTTTGATCTTTCAAAAAATTTAAAAAAAAATCCGGTTGAGATCGCCGTGGAAATTGCGGCCAAAATTGGCCCGAAAGAATTTATTGCGGACGTCCGCGCCATGGGCCCGTATGTGAATTTCACTTTCTCCAAATCATTTTTATTCGCGGTGTTGGAAGAAATTCAAGAGCAAGGAAAAAATTACGGTCGCACAAACGTGGGGGAGAACAAAAAAGTCATGGTGGAATTTGCCAATCTCAACACGCACAAAGATATTCACATCGGACATTTGCGCAATCTTTTTTTGGGGCAAATGCTCGTGAACATACTGACGGCGAACGGGTATGATGTGATTCCTGTCGCGTACATCAACGATCTTGGCGCGCATGTGGCCAAGTCGGTTTGGGCGATAGGTCGTTTTCATCGCCACGAAGAGATCGTGAAGGAGCAACGGATAAATTTTTTGCGTCAGGTGTATGTGGAAGCCACGCGGGCGGTGGAGGAAAATCCTTCCTTCAAAGAAGAGATCGCTCACGTTTTTCGAAATTTAGAGGAACAGACCGGTGAGGAAGTCCAAACGTGGAAAGAAACGAGAGAGTGGTCGATTGATTTTTTGAAAGAAGTGTACGACGAACTCGAATTGACGATTGAGAAATGGTATTTTGAAAGTGATCTCATCAACAAAACAAAAAAAATCATCGATGAGCTTATTTCTCGGGGGATGGTGAAGGAATCGCAGGGAGCGTGGATTGTGGATTTAAGCGAAGAAAAGTTGGGAGTGAATGTGCTGGTCAAATCGGACGGAACCCTTCTGTACAATGCAAAAGATCTCGGTTTGGCATTGAAAAAAGAGGAGGATTTTCATCCAACGCAATCCGTTTATGTGGTGGATGCGCGGCAGTCACATGCGCTCAAGCAATTATTCGCCACTCTGCATCGCTTGTCGTTTGATCGCGATCTTTTTCATTTATCTTACGAGTTCGTCACTTTGGCTGAAGGAGTCATGGCGTCTCGAACAGGGAATGTGATTCCGTATGAGACGTTTCGAGATCGTTTGAGAGAGCAAGCGCGGCGAGAAACTCAAGAGCGCCATCCGGACTGGTCACAAAAACAAATCGAAAAAACAACGCGAGGTATTGCGTTTGCGGCCATGCGGTTTGGCATGTTGAAACAAGATGTGGAAAAGCAAATCATTTTTGATTTTGATGAAGCGCTTGCGTTTGACGGCTTCAGCGGATCCTCTCTGCTTTACACCTTTGCTCGAATTCAAAGTTTGATGGAAAAATCACCCAAGATAAAGTTTCCCAAAAACGTCCAGGCGCTTTCACATCCTTTAGAACATCAACTCTGTGTGCACCTCGCGAAATTTCCCGAAACGATTTTTGAGATCAGTCAGTCCTATCGTTTAAGCCTGTTGCCCCATTATTTGTATGATTTGTGTCGGTTGTTCGGCGAATACTACGCGGAGGTTCCGATTGTCAAAGCGGAAAGCCGCGAACGCACCGCCCGCGTCATCCTGGCAAAGTTGGTCAAACAGGTGCTTGAAAACGGTTTGCTTCTGCTTGGAATCACGCCGATTGACGAGATGTAGAACAACTCGTAAGATCATCTCATCCTTATGTTTAGTAGCAAAAAAGAGCCATCTATGACGCAACATGCCGGCAATGAAACCATCATTGCACAGGGGGTTAAGGTAGAAGGAGATTTTCATTCTTCAGGGGATGTCATTATTGAGGGGGAGGTGACCGGGTCCGTGCAGACGGCCAAATCGTTGACGATCGGTGAAAGTGCGCGCATCCATGCCAACATTGAAGCCCAGAGCGCAAATGTCGCGGGAGAGGTGAAAGGGAACATCATTGCTCATGACCGTTTGGAGATCCTCGCGACTTCTTCTGTCAGTGGGGATATCCAAACAGCCAATCTTTCGATCGCCTCGGGGGCTCAAGTGAACGGAAAGGTTACGATGAGTCGGAATGAATAGAACATGTACTACTACCTTTACGATGAATTTATCCAAGAGAACAAACGATATGAGCGCGAATTGCTTCAGATTGAAAACCGTTTGACAGACCTTGGAATCGCGGGAAAGATTTCTCGTCTGGCATTGTTTCGCAATGCCGAGGAGATGATTCGCGATGAAATCGACCGCGGAGTGAAAACCGTCGTTTTTTTGGGAAACGATGATACGGTGCACAAGCTTTTGGATGTGATTTCAGAAAGTCATGTTGCTCTGGGGATGATTCCGATCGGTCCCAACAATGAAATTGCACGTTTGTTTGGGATTCCATCCGGCGTGGCGGCTTGTGATGTGCTTTCTGCACGGCGGATCGAGCAAATCGATGTGGGGACGATTAACGGACGTAAATTCATCACCGGAGTACGCGTTCCGAATTTTCGCGCGGAACTCATGTGCAACGATGGGACATACAAAATTCACGCAACCTCTTATGCGGATTTGGAAATTCAAAATCTTGCGGATGTTGCGAATCCCTGTGATGGCGTGCTGGAAGCCATTATTCATGGGTCGATCCGCAGAGGTTGGGGCCTTTTTTCAAGGCAAATGAAAACCAATAGCGTTTTACCATTTAAGTTTCTCGCCATTCGTAGTGACAAACCGATCGCCGCTTATGCGGACGGGCAAGAGATGCAAGGGACGCGATTTGATATCGGCGTGGAGCCGCTGACACTGCGGGTGATTATTGGCAAAAAGAGACTGTTTGCAAAAAAAGTTCCGTTGGGGGACTTGAGGATGTCCTAGACGGGACGAGTGACCGTGTTGGCACGGCGTTGACGTTGGTATAGCAACGACGGCAGAGACCAAGCGCTTGAATGACTTTTGTCTTGTCGCAATCGACGCACGTGCCAATATGGCGCAGGTGGTAACACGCAGAGCAGAGAGGATCGCGGGATTTGTTGTGAGGGTGAATCCATCTGACCTTTCTGCATTTGGCACATTTTGAGTGTTTGGAAGGATCCTTGACGTAATAGCTGTTGCAGATGGCTTTGCCAAACTCGTTGCGCATTGCCACTCGTTTGACCCTGCTACATTTGAAACATTTTTTTTGGCATGGTCTTTTTGATGGCAACTACGACAGACGGCCTGTTCAGACTTTCGATCTGTGCGAACGGACTCGGCAAAGCGAAAATCTTTTTTTCTGGGGGAAAGGATTTTTCGCTTTGCCTCGACTGATTTTCCGCCCGCAGGAGGGGTCTGGGGAGGAATGCGGGCGGGGTTCCAATTCGCCAAAATTTTCTGCGCCAATTGAACTAGAAAAGTTGTTACGAAATATCATCCTTTGTTGCGTCTCCCGTAATCATTTCTCCCTTTTTGATATTCCGGAGTGCAATATCCTGTCGTTTCACGAGATCTTGATATGTGTTAGGACTTTTTGAATGATTGACGTATCGCTCCGGTTCTGAATAGAGCATTATTTTCCCCCAATGAGAATGTGTAAACATCCTCTCACTTTTCGGAAGACGTCGGTATTCTTCTTCAGTCAGTGGCCTGAG
>CAYJVQ010000004.1:0-20544 GCA_964373605.1 uncultured Gammaproteobacteria bacterium
CTGCCTTCGGTCTGACGTAAAGGCCAAGAAAATAGAATCCGTCGATCTCTCCACACACAGCGTTTTTCCGTTCAGAAATTTAGACGAGGGAGTAGTACTGCCCGCCATCATGCCTGATCGCTCCTTTCATTTCAAGAATGGTCATGATTTTGTTCACGGCTGCAGGCGCCATTTGGGAGCGCGACACGATTTCATCCATATGATAAGGCGTACGGTTCATGACAGCCAAAACGCCGCGTTCTTCTTCGGTTGCAGGTTCATAAGATGGCGTGTTTGTCGCCAATGTCTCAAGCGATTCCATTCCGAAAAAATCGGACGCTTTGGTGACAGGGATCGCTCCCATTTTGATCAGATTGTTTGGACCTTCGGAAAGCGGTGATTGGATAGGGCCGGGAACCGCGTACACGTCTTTGCCCGCTTCCAGGGCACAGCGAGCCGTGATGAGCGATCCTGATTTGATCGAGGCTTCGACCACGAGCGTTCCATGGGACAATCCGGCGATGATGCGATTACGAATGGGAAAATGATGTTTCTGCGGATTGGTTCCAATGGGAAATTCGGAAATGATCGCGCCATTGTGCGAGAGAATGTGTGACGCCAATGCGCGATTTCCGGATGGATAGATACTTTCCGTGTCCACTCCTGAACCCAGAACGGCAACGGTTGTTCCGCCCGCGTCCAAACACACTTGATGGGCGCATGCATCAATTCCATAGGCCAGTCCGCTCACGATCACGATTCCGGCGCGCGCCATCGGTTCGATTAAAAAATGCGTCACGTCGTTTCCGTAGTTGCTTTGCTTGCGCGAACCGACCACCGCCAGATGTTTGCGTGCAGGATCCGGAAGCGTACCGCGCACAAACAGGAGAGCCGGTGGATCGTAGAGCGTTTTGAGCAGAGGCGGGTAATCGGAATCCAGAATCGTGATCGCCTTCGTTTGCGCTTGCGCTAAACGTTCGAGTTCCGCGTGGGGATCCAAATGCATGCGTTCTTGCAAAAAACGATGAATCGTATTTGATTCCATTCCTGATTCTAACAAGGAAGAGTGTCCGGATTCGAAGGCGTGTTTCATGGTGGGAAACCAGCGCGCAAGTTTTTGCAGTCGAACTGATCCAAATGAACCAAAGCGAACGAAAGCCAGCCAATAGCCGAGATCTTCACGCATAGTGTTTATTGATGATCGCGATCGCCTCGTCAATGATGTGCGGCAAACGTTCTTGTTCTTTTGCGGTCCAGCGTTGGAGAACAAAATCTTCCAGTTCCACGTCCGGATGGTCCGGTCGTCCGATGCCAAGACGAAGTCGCCGAACAGTGGTTCCATTGACGAAAAGTTCCAAAACAGATTGCATTCCGCGATGTCCCGCGGATGTTCCTCCGGTTTTGAATCGCACGTTTCCAAACGGGAGATCCGCATCGTCGTAAATGACGAGCAGTTCTTCCGGTGTAAAGGGATGTTTCTTTTTGATTTTTTGCAAGGCGCGTCCGCTTGCATTCATGAAAGCTTGCGGCTTGCACAACCGGACGTTTTTTTCGTTCATCTGTCCTTCGGCGATTTCCGCTTCAAGAGCGCGTTTGAGATGCCATTCCATTTTTGCGCGTTTGGCAATTTCCTCTACCACCAAAAACCCGATGTTGTGGCGCGTTTGCTGATAGGCAACGCCCGGATTTCCAAGACCGATAAGAGTGAGCATAGCAAGTGAGGCGTTAAGCGGAGACGGATCGAGCCGTTCGAATATGTAAGCGGATCGGCGTGCCTTCCAATTGAAAGGTTTGCGTCAGCCGATTGGAAAGAAAGCGGATATAACTTTCACTCAACGTGCTCTCTCGCTTCGCTTTGACAATCAGATCAAATGTGGGAGGCGCAATTTCTGTCTGTTTCATGCCAAGAATTTTTGGCGGGGTAGGCCCTTTCCCCGCAGAAGGGGTGTGCGCTTTCATGGAGAGATTCAAGAACGCATCCAATTCTTTTTGATCGATCCATCGCGTTCGGTTTTTTTGGACCGTTTCGATCATTGAAAAAATCGTTTTGACGCGTTGTTTGGAAAGCGCAGACACGAACAAGACCGGAGCGATTTGCAGAAAGGGAATGGAAGCGGCGATGTACTCGCGGTATCGGTTGATGGTGGTGGTGGTTTTTTCTTGAATCAAATCCCATTTATTCACAATCAGGATGACTCCGGATCCGGTATCTTTGATAAATCCCGCAAGGGTTTTTTCTTGCGATCCGATCGGTTCTGAAGCTTCGACCACCAGTAAGGTGACGTCAGCTCCGCGAACGACTTGTTGATTGCGCCGCACCGCTTGTGCTTCCAGTCCACCGGTTTTTTTTACTTTGCCGGATTTGCGCATTCCGGCTGTATCCACAAGCAGGAAAGCGCTGTCATTCACCACAATGAGTGTGTCGTTTGGTTCACGAGTGGTATGCGCCATGGTGCTCGTGATGAACCGTTCTTCCCCGACAAGAGCGTTGAGAAGGGTGGATTTTCCCACATTCGGTTTTCCGATAACGGCGACCCGAATCGCTGTTTCAGATGGCGCCGGAACCGGCGGGGTTTTTTGCGCCGTGAGTTTTTCGTAAATAACATCCAAGAGATCGCCGACACCGGAACCGCGCAGGGCGGAAATCGGAATCGGGGTTGGGAGTCCTTGGAGTTGCCATTCTTGTGTTTCAACAGAACTGCGTTCGGTTGGCGTTTCGGCTTTATTCGCCACAACAATGACAGGCAGATGCGTTTTTTTGAGTAAGCGAGCAAAGGCCTGTTCTTGAGGGAGCGGTCCGGTTTTCGTGTCCAACACAAACAGAATGAGATCCGCCTGGTTCATGGCGATTTGTGTTTGACGAGCGGTCTGCACTTCGATTTCACTCGTTGCCTCGACATCCAATCCGCCTGTATCAATGAGGCGTATCACGGTTCCGCGCCAAAGGCAGTCGCCTTCGTTTCGATCGCGCGTTGTTCCCGCGATAGGAGAAACAAGCGCTTTTTGGCGTTCGAGGAGGCGATTGAAAAGCGTCGATTTGCCAACGTTTGTTCTTCCGACGAGCGCGACGCGTGGAATGCGTGGTTCAGTCATAAGACCCTTTGCACAATTAATTTCGAGCTGGTTTGGATGACGTGCGAGCAAAGACCGATGAAAAATGAGGAGAGATACTCCATGTATATCGACGAATTTTGAATCGGCCACAGGCCGTAAGACGCCAAATCCAGCCGAAAGATAATTGTGCAAAGGGTCTCTCGCCTCTATCTTAGCGGGTTTCCCCTGAAAGAAAAACACAGATGGATGCGTCATGTCAATCAGCCGTATTTTTTTTCAAACGGTTGGAAAGAGGGATTGCAAACAATCGTGTGAAAGCATAAAATAAAAAAGAGATATGGAGAAGCCGAAAATTGATTTTTTAAAACAGAAATACGAATTGAACGCGACCAAAAAGAATCACCTTCTTTTTTTTAGTCGTGTTCTTCTTGTTGTTTTGACGGTCGGAGCAATGGTCGGCACGGTTTTTTCCTATCGCGTGAGTACCACCGCGAATAGCCAAGGAACCTTTCCGAAGCTTTCCATCCTTTCCACCATTCGCCGCTTTGTCGAGGGGAGTGATTTAAAAGGAGAAAAGGAAGATCGCGTGAACATCTTGCTGTTGGGAATCGGAGGCGAGGGACATGAAGGCCCACAGCTCACGGATACGATTATTTTCGCGAGTTATCAGCCCTCATCCGGAAAAATCGGTCTCCTGTCGCTTCCGCGTGATATGAGCGTTCCCATGGCGGGTTACGGCTATCGAAAAATCAATCATGCCAATGCGTTTGGTGAAATGAAAGGAGTCGGCGACGGCCCCGGTTTGGCTGCGAAGGTCATCGGGGAAGTGTTGAGTCAAGAGATTCAATATTACGTCCGAGTGGATTTTAATGGATTCGTTGATTTGATTGATGATATCGGCGGCATCGACGTGTATGTGGATCGTGGATTTACGGATCCAAAATATCCTGCTCTTGGAAAAGAATATGCCCTGTGCGGATTTGCCGGTGACGAAACGAGCGAAGCGGCAATCGAAAATGCGGATTACTCATGTCGGTTCGAAGTTCTCACTTTTCAAGAGGGATGGAATCACCTGGACGGGGAGACCGCGCTTCAATTTGTCCGTTCACGCCATGGCACCAACGGCGAAGGTTCCGATTTCGCCAGGTCGGCGCGCCAACAAAAAGTTTTGCTTGCCGTGAAGGATAAAGTTTTGTCTGTTTCCACATTTTTGAATCCCGCGCGATTGAATCGAATTTTGAAAACGCTTGAAAAAAACATTGTGACCAACATGGACGTTTCCGAAATTTTGCGTTTGGCGAAAGCCGTGAAAGATTTGGAAGAAGGGGAGATGACGAACCATGTGATTGATGCTTCGGAAGACTCTCCGCTCTACGCGACGATTTTAAACGGCGCTTTTGTTTTGCTTCCCAAAAATGAGGATTGGAAGCCGCTGCAGAAAATCGCCAGCCGCATTTTTGAATCCAATCCGGGTCAGGATCGGTTTGGCGACGTTCCGGGGGACAAGCCGAAATTCGTGAAAGTGGAAATTCAAAACGGCACCAACAGAACCGGATTGGCTTTTCGTGCGTCTCAACTTCTGGACGGACAAGGGTTTGATGTTGTCAAAGTCGGGAACGCGCTTTCTCGAGAGTATACACAGACCGTGATTTATGACCTGACCAATGGCGCGCGCGCTCAAGAACTCAAAGTGCTGCGAGATTTTTTGCAGGCGGACGTAACTCTTTCTGCAACCGGATGGATGGTGAGCGGGGAAGTGATTCCAAAAGGAATTTCGGTTACAGGTGAGGATTATCAAAAACTCACCACAGAGTCTTCTATCGACTTTTTGGTGATTCTTGGGGAGAATTCAATGTGACTCCTTGAACCGTTTGAGAAAAAATGATAGAGTCCGGTTTGCGGACGCACAGTGCCTCACCCCGCTTCGCAGGGTTCGGAGCTGATGGCCTCGCTCGGGAATGACAAACCCTGACGGGTCTGTCATCCGTGCAACAATTTCTATCGCGAAACAAGTTTCGCTCCCGAATTTGTTGCACGGATAACGGCCTGACGGCCTGGCATTCCCTCACTCGGACGCATAGCTCAGCTGGTTAGAGCGTTGCATTCACATTGCAAAGGTCCCTGGTTCGATCCCAGGTGCGTCCACCAATTGTGCCTCTTTGTTCTTTTCTGTTATGCTGGATAAAATTTTGTCTTATGAACGCCTCCCTTGAGCAACGACTTCAAGATCAGTTTGGCCAGATCGGTGGATCGATCGTTTTTTTTGTGTTGGAAGTGGTTCAAATTGTCGTGATCTCTGCGGCCATTATCATTCCGATCCGTTATTTTCTGGTTCAACCGTTTTATGTGAAAGGAGCGAGCATGGAACCGAATTTTTACGATCACGAATATTTGATTATCGATGAGCTGTCGTATCGTTTGCGCGAACCACAGCGCGGGGAAATTGTCGTTTTTCGTTATCCCCGCGATCCAAGCCAGTTTTTTATCAAACGCATCGTCGGGTTGCCGGGGGAAACGGTAGAGATCACCAACGGGAATGTCATTCTTTATACGCCGGAACATCCAAACGGAATCGTTCTTGCGGAATCCTATTTGGAGGATGAACAGACCAGCGGCAAAATTCGAGTGACCCTTGCACAGAAAGAATACTATCTCTTTGGTGATAATCGGGATGAAAGTCTGGACTCTCGCAGTTTCGGTCCTGTGAAGTCATCCGGCATTATCGGTCGCGTCTGGGTGAGGGGATTGCCTCTTTCTCGATTGGGGACGTTTGAAACTCCTGAATATAATTTTTAGAATTTATGTTTCCAAAAAAGAGCAACGTGAAACAGATCAAACCGCCAGAAACAAATGAAGAAGAGGATGGGAAAAAATCTTCAAAAAATACGCTGGATCTTTTGCGTGGTTTTCGTGACATTCTTCCGGACGATCAAGGGCGATGGAATTTGATTCGAGACACCGTGCGTTCGCTGGCAGAATCTTACAGTTTTGATCGAATTGATTTGCCGATTTTGGAGCGCTCGGAACTTTTTTTACGAACGATCGGAAAAGGGACGGACATTGTGGAGAAAGAGATGTACGTTTTTACGGATCCGTCGAATCGTTCCGTCGCTCTTCGTCCGGAAGCGACCGCTTCTGCGGCTCGGGCGTACATCGAACATGGAATGTTGGATCGGCCGCAACCGGTGAAACTTTGGTATGAAGGTCCGATGTTTCGGCATGACCGTCCGCAAGCGGGTCGTTATCGCCAATTTTATCAAGCGGGATTTGAAGTGTTTGGGACGAACGAATCCATCATTGACGCCCAGCTCATCTTGATTGGAAAAAAAATTTTTGAGGCGTTGGGATTGCCTGTTCAAGTGCAGATCAACTCGATTGGCACTTCAGAATGCCGACAAGCCTATCTCGCCGAGTTAATCGCGTATTTCCGACCGTATCGATCCAAGCTTCCGGAAGACGACAAGCGACGCCTTCAAAAAAATCCATTGCGTATTCTCGACAGCAAAGAGGAGTACACGATGACTCTGTTGGAGGGAGCGCCGCAAATTTTAGATTGGTTGGATGAGAAATCCAAAGAACACTTCATGAAAGTTTTGGAGTTTTTGGATGAGGTGGAAATTCCTTATATTCTCAATTCTCATTTAGTGCGCGGGCTTGATTATTACAGCCATACGGTGTTTGAATTTTTTCCGGAAGGAGAAGAGGGGCAGAAATCCCAGGGCGCTCTTGGCGGAGGTGGACGTTATGATGGGCTCGTAGGTTTGCTTGGAGGACGGCCGACGCCCGCCTGCGGTTTTGCTATCGGGATTGATCGTATTTCTCGCGTGCTTGCGGAGAAATCTATTCAGCCGCCGCAATTCAAACCGGCACACGTCTTTTTTGCTCAACTTGGCGATGGAGCGCGGCGCGTTGGACTCCGACTGTTTGAACAGTTTCGCGTAGCCCGTATCCCGGTTGCGGAAGCCGTTGGAAAGAATGCCTTGAAAGCTCAACTGGAAGTCGCGAACAAAATGGGAGTGAGTTTTACGCTCATTTTGGGTCAGAAAGAAGTGCTGGACGGCACGATCATCATTCGAGAGATGGAGTCTGGCGCGCAAGAGACGGTGGACTCTTCGAAGATTGTTTCGGTGGTGGAACGTAAACTTCAAAAAGAAACGGACCGATGAGACCGCTCTCAAAACTCGATGAGATTTGACAAAATCGTTAAGCTTTACTATCGTCACCGAGTGACGATATTCCAACATTATTCGTAATAACGTGAATTTCTGTGGTAGAAGTAAAACGTAAAAAAGGTGAAAGTTTCGAAAGTCTGCTTCGCCGTTTCGGGCGTCGTGTGCAGGAAAGCGGAAAAATTCTTGAAGCGCGTAAAAAGCGTTTTTTTGCGGAGAAACCAAACAAGAACAAAGTTCGCGAGAGCGCTCTGCGTCGTCTCGAAAAAGGGGAAAAGCGCGAATATCTCATGCGAATTGGACAACTGAAAGAGGAACCGCGCAAACCAAATCGCCGATAAAGTTTTGCAAAAGGTCTTATGTCTCTGACTCAAACGATTTCCGACGACATGAAAGAGGCAATGAAAACCAAAAACAACGCAACGCTTTCCACGTTGCGTTTGTTGCGATCCGCGATGAAGAACAAGCAGATTGATGTTCAGCACGAATTAAGCGATGAAGAAATCGTTGCCGTGATTAAATCGCAAATGAAACAACTCGTCGACTCCGCCGTTTCGTTTGAGGCAGGCGGGCGTCCACAGATGGCTCTTTCCGCACGCGCAGAGATCGTGGTGCTTGAACGTTATGTTCCCGCACAGATGTCGGATGAAGCTCTCGAGCAGATGATAAGAAAGGTGATTGAGAGCACGGGAGCACAGAGCAAGCAAGAGAGGGGAAAAGTCATGGGTGCGGCCGTGAAAGCCGTGTCCGGCCAAGCGGACGGCGCCAGAATCAAAACGTTTGTGGAGCGATTGCTTCCGGTGGTCGTTTTGGTCTGGGTAGGCGTTTTTGCCTCCCACGTTTCTTTTGCCGCCATTGACATCGTGCCCATACAGCTTTCATCGTATTCTTTTTTGGAAACGGGCATTCGTATTTTCCGCGTTCTGCTTCTTTGGTTCGGACTTTTGGCCGTCAATATGATTTTGCACGGAGGGTTTACCTTTATGGTGGCATCGATGCGTGATAACGAACATGAAAAAGCCTGGGGCGAGATCGCGAAAGGATTTATCGGTTCGATCGCCGTGGTGCTGTTGTATAGTGTGGCAACGATCATGATCGATATCATTTAATGAGACCGTCAAAAAACTCGCGATATCTATCGGCTTGCGGGGGTGAGGTCTCTCACCCTGCGCACCGACATCTCATCGAGTTTTTTGACGGTCTCTTAAAACGCTGAAAATCCGTTACCGGGTTACGGATGGAATGAATCCGTAACCCGGTAACGGATTTTGTTTGTTTCCGTTCATTCATCCGTCCGCCCATCCATCCATCCATCCACATCTTTCCTATCCGGTTTATTCGCTTTGCGGTAAAATAACCGCATGCTTGGTCCTTCTCGGACAGACACAAGACACCCGGCCGTTCTCGCGGCACTCTTTGGTGTGCTGGCTTTTTGTTTTTTTGTTTTTTTGTTTTACGCTCTGCCGACGTTTGCGCAATCGACGGCGCTTGAACAATTCGGACAAGCGTCCAAACTTCCGCAAACGGAATTGATCACCATTATCGCACGCATCATTCGTGCCTTTTTGGGAATCCTCGGAATCATTTTTGTCATTTTGATCATTTACGCCGGCTACCTTTACCTGATTTCAAAGGGTGAGCCTGCCAAAACGGACAAAGCGAAAAAGCTCATTTCGCAAGCCGTGATCGGATTTATTATCATCATGAGCTCCTATGGCATTGTCACTTTTGTGATTAACGCTATTTTGAAAGGGGGTGCCGGAAACATCACTGTCAAACCGCCGATTGAAATTTATCAGGAGCCGCTTTCCGGCTCGCTTGGGGCAGGCATCATTGAAAATCATTATCCACCGCGCGACGCCACAGACATTCCGCGCAACACCAAAATTTTCATCACGTTTAAGGAAGCGATTGATCCGTCAACAATCATTAAAAACTATGATAAGAAAATGGGGCCGATGGAGGCAGATCAGTCTACAAAACTTGATGCAGGCAACATTGAAATTTTCGAAACCGCCAAGAAAGATGCCAATAAACTTGGGGTTGATGAAGTGAAGGTCGTCACAGACTCGGAGTTTAAAACGTTTGTTTTTGATCCTGTTGAACTGCTTGGGAATCCTTCAACAGATACGAATTATACCGTTGCTCTTAAGTCGGGAATCAAAAAAGCGGACGGGAAAAATGCTTTTATCGGCGCTTACGCGTCAGGATATGAATGGACGTTTGAAGTCTCGACAGTCGTGGACTTAACTCCGCCAAAAGTTGTGTCTGTGATTCCAAAACAAGGCGCAACTGAACCTAAAAATGTGATCGTGGAATTGACGTTTAACGAAGCAATGGATCCGATTTCAAGCACAGGTGTCTACGATACGACCCCCAACCCCTCACTGACGTTTACGAATATCACCATCAATACTGCCACAACCATTGTGGAAGGCACATACAAAATCAGCAATGGATATAAAACGGTTGGATTCATCAGTGAACTGGCTTGCGCACAAGATCCTTGCGGCGACACGATTTATTGTCTTCCCGGTAACGCCAAGCTTGAAGTGATAGCGAAGGCCGCCACGATTGATTCCGCAAATCCGCCTCAAGCTGTTCTTGCAGGGGTTGTCTATGATGGACTCACAGACGCTTCCGGAAATTCGCTGGATGGAAATGGAGATGGTATAGGTGCAGGTCCATTAACAGATAACTATAAGTGGGATTTTTCAACAACAAACGAGCTCAACGATACTGTTCCGCAGGTCGTTTCTCTGAATCCTTCTATTGACGCGCAAAACATTGATCAAAATGCACCACTCCAAATTGTGTTCAACGCGCTTCTCATGAGTTCGAGTGTTGTGAGTGAGAACGTATCGCTCTGGCCGGATCCGCTTTATCCCATGTGGTTTGTTCCCGGTAAAACCGACACCAATTTAAGTTCATCAACGGTTTCCATAGCTCATCCGGCATTTTTTAAAAACGCTGATGGGGGACACGACTACTATCCCGTGCTTACACAAGGCATCAAGAGCGCTTACCAGATTTGTATGTATCCGGCGGGTTGCACAGGATCGAATTCCTCCACTCCTTATTGTTGCAATGGAGTCGCTTCAGCAACAGCGTGCAAAACCTTACAAGTTCCACAAGGAACACTTCCGGGGAACATTAAGTCTTCGAAATAAACCCCATGTCATCTTCTCGACGATCATTTTTGAAAGGGATCATGCTCACTCTTGCGAGTCTTGGATTTTTTATTGTTTTGCCTTTCTTTTTTGGTGTTGCAGATGTTTCAGCCCAACAGCTCTCATCAGATCAATTTTTTGGAGGGGAAGGAACAAGCGGTGAAAGTTTTGCGGAAAGTTTGGGGCTCGCGGCCGGTCCGCCCATTCAAGTGATCATCGCGCGGCTTATACGAACCGTTATTGGTTTTGTGGGAGTCGTGTTGGTTGTCATGCTCGTGTATGGCGGATTTTTGTGGATGACCGCAGGAGGGAATCCCACTCGCCTTCTCGCAGCAAAAAAGATTTTGATGCAATCAATGATTGGAGCGATCATTGTGCTGTCGTCGTTTGGCATTGTGCAGTTTGTTTTGTCGAAACTAGTTGATGCCACAGGAGGAACGAGCACGAGCAGTAGCGGTTCCGGCGGGACGTATCCGGATCAGAGCTCGTCCTCTTCGTTCTTGTTGTCATCGTTTAACACCCAGTGCGCTTCCGCCATTTACAATCTCCAGTTACAGTTTGTTTTTACAAAAAATGTTGATTCAACCACCGTCTCAAACGCTTTTTCCGTGAAGACATCGGCAGGTACGGATGTCCCAGGGACGTTTGTCACTTCAGGAAAGCTTGTCATGTTTACGCCAAATGCCGACTGTCCTGCGCCAAACTCAAATTTGAAATGTTTTGAGCCGAACACTGCTTACAAAGTTGCCATAAGTTCAAGCGTTTTGAAATCAAAGAGCGGAGCCGTTTTGCAATGTCCGGCTGGCAGTTTGTGCGCAGGGGACATCGCTTTTACCACAGGAGCAAATGTTGATACGACAGATCCGACGATGGAGATGACCACACCCGACACAGGTCAATCTGTCAGTGTGAATACGATTCAGCTGCTTCAGGCAGAGACGAAAGATGACACAGGAGTTTCCACGGTTGATTTTTATGCTGATGAGGCCGCTATTTTTACTTCAGGGCTTGATTTTTCCACGAAAGGAATACTGACAAACAATAATGTAGCGAATGAATTTTTTACGGACATCGCACAAGAATGGAATACGGCCGGATACATGACGAACAAGAGCTACCCTGTTTGGGCGTCAGCTTTAGATTGTGCCGGCAACCAAGTAACGGCTAAAAAAGTGTATCCAAAGGTGGTCGCGGCGAATTGCGACAATAGCAGTCAAGATACAGAGTTGGGAGAAACCGGCGTTGACTGTGGTGGAAATTCCACGAGTGAATTTTATTGCGGAGCGTGTGATGGGACCGCATGCACAGAAAACTCTCAATGCGCCGGTGGGGTGTGCTCTCAAGGAGTTTGTGTGACAAAACCGCGTATTGATTATGTTTCTCCCGGAGACGGCGCCACTGGTAATCTTGTGACCATTGGAGGTAACGGGTTTGGAAGTACAGGCGGAACCATTACTTTTTTGGGAACGGCTGCTGCTGATGATAAAAATGTATCAGCGTATATGTGCAATGGGGCAACCAAATGGTCAAATAAAGAAATTGTGGTGCAGATTCCTACCGGCGCTATAGACGGCCCGATAATGGTAACAACATCTGACACTCCGGCAAAAACAGATCAAACAGACGATGATTTTGGTCCAATATCGGCTGATTTTGATGTGAACTTAATCAAACGTCCCGGTTTGTGCTCTGTTGTCCCCACAAACGCAGCTCAAGGTTCAACAACGGTTTTTTCCGGCTTAGGATTTGGCGATGCGAAAGGAACATCAAGCGTGTATTTCAAAGATTATCTTTCGCCCTCTTTGCCAGCATGGGCCAATGCGCAATTCAGCGCTGTGGTTCCAAATATGTCCGCCGGATCCGTGTACACTCAAATGTTTACCGGTGATTATCAGTGTATTGATGCCCAGAATATATATGTAGGGACTTTTTGTTCAAAAGATAGCGATTGTAAAACAGAAACAGGGCAGACATGCGCAAAAACGTGGTGCAGTGAAACGCTTGCGTATTGTTCGACACTGAACCCTTGTGCTGACAGTGCAAGCAAATGTGAGTCCATCCGTGTTGGCTCAAACAAACTTGCTTTTAGCGTAGAAGATGTTGCAGGGCCGACAACGGTTCCCAACATCTCCTATGTGGAGTCCGGTTGGAAAGCGTGTAGTGGCGGAACGAACGACAAGAAAGTCTGCGCAACGGATGTGGAATGCAAAGGCCTTACTGCCGGAACCTGCAAGTCACAGCCGAGTTGGGGGCCCATTGGACAGTATGTCACGATATACGGAACCAACTTTGGAACGGCTCAAGGAACGGTTCACTTTAAAAGCGGGTTTGATAATGATGCGCTTGGAGACACGATTTTTCCGCCTCAATGTGAGGATGGTTTTTGGACGGACACATCCATTGTTGTAAAAGTTCCATCAAAATTTCAGAACACTACGACGAGTTTAGTTACATCTGGCCTCTATGGAGTCACGGTTGCGAAGGGTGGCAAAACATCGAACAGCGTTAACTTTGAGGTGGTGGATGGAACGCCAGGTCCTGCGATTTGTAAGCTTGATCCTGTTTCAGGTCCGGTGACAACAAAGGTGGATATCTATGGAGAGAATCTTGGAGCGGCTCAAGGAACGGTCACGTTTTTTGATCAAAAAAATGCCGATTACACGATTTGGAACGGAATCAAAATTACAGATGCAGTGGTTCCGAACCTGTCAAAAAGCGGTCCTGTTTCTGTAAAAAATTCTACAAATTTTGGATCAAACTCGCTTAATTTTGCTGTAGGAAATTGTTCAAAAGATCTCACCTGTCCAGCTGGAACCCAGTGTTGTGCAAATGGAACGTGTGCGACGCAATGTGACGCCCCCCCGCCAACAGCGCATTACGCGTATCGTGTTTCAACAGGGAACATTCCGGACAATCCAACCGTATTGATTGCCTGCAACAAAGATCATATTTCTCCAAGTCCGTGGAATGGATGGCCGGATTCCCAAGCGGTTTGTCTCAATGCGGCTGTGACAGCGGAATTTTCAAAACCGATGGATCAAGCCACGTTTTCAGACAACGTTTTGGTTGAGAAGTGTAGCAGTGAAAGCGCAAATCCATGCACGAGTTGGGACCTCACAGCTGTTAGCGGTAACTTGACGTTTTCTGAAACATCGTTTAGCTGGACTCCAACACCGTCACTTTCCCCTAACACGTTGTATCGCGTGACGATTGATGGAGGTGATGATGGAGTAAAAGCGGATGGTTCTGTTGGCGGGGCTCCCATGCTCGCGGATTTTTCTTGGCAATTTACAACCGGCGCAACAGGCGATTTCTGTGAAGTTGGCGGAGTGCTTGCGACACCTTCCGAATTTACAGCGAATGAACAAAACCAATCGGTTGGCTATGGAGCTTTGTTGATTGCAAAAGGGAAACAGTGTGCGGTGCTTGCTTGCTCCGGCTCGAACATTACGTGGTCATCAAGTTCTTCCACAACCGCACAAGTGCAGACGCCTGAAACCGGTCTCTGTCTCACAAATGCCAATGTTAAAGCGCTTGAAGAAACGCCGGTAGGCAGTCCTGTCAAGATAAAAGCCAAAGTAACAAATGCACAAAATCAACCGGAGGACACAGCAGATCTCACTATTGATTTTAGCGATCCTGTTGTGGAGGCGTATTTTCCAACCTGCTCCTCCGCGTGCATCAATGTGAAACCTTGGTTCAAATTCAAAGCGGATGTTCTTACGAACTCGATTACGAGTGGATCCGTAAGTATGTATGAGTGTCAAGACGCTCTTTGTGCCTCTACGGAGCTTGTTGGTTCTAATCTCTACGATGGAATCACAGGTTGTACTTCTGGAACAAATGTCTGTCAGAAAAGCACATCTATTTACATGACACTTAGCTCGGGTTTAAAAGCGAATACATGGTATCGCATTGTGCTTAATGGGACACAGATTAAATCTTCCTCAAACGTTCCATTAAAAAATTCAGGATCTAACTTCGGTTCAGATCAAAATAAATATTATCCAAATGATTTTTCCTGGAAATTCAAAACGAAAACATCGGATATTTCCTGTGCGATTGATTCTATTTCTGTGGCGCCAAAGACAAAAATTCAAAAGGCCATTGGAGATCGCCAAGCGTACACGGCAACGGCTTATGGTGCGCCGGATCAGTGTGATGCTTCCGGCCAAGCGCTTCAGGACAGCGATTATGTATGGAGTGTGTGGAAAGCGGAGGACAATCCGAATAATGTTGCAAGTTCATTAACAGATGTGGCATTTATGTTGCAAGGGGGAGCGATTCAGCTTGCAAAGACTCTTCCTGTATTTTGCACAGCCAATTGTTTAAATGCAGGGGCATTGATCAAAAATAACCAGGCGATTTGTGGGGATGGGACAGTGAATGGGACTAACAAAATACCGTCGGAAGAGTGCGATGGCGGAAATAGTGCGTCTGGTGATGGGTGTTCGAACAGTTGCTTAAAAGAAGGAACATCTGCTTGTGCGCCAGGTGTTACGGATAATTGTTGCGGAAACCAGATCGTGGAGTCTGGCGAACAGTGCGATGATGGAAACACAAACAACGGCGACGGTTGTACTTCATCCTGTTTGAATGCAGGATCTTCTACGGTCGGCACGGTTTGCGGTGACGGTGTCGTGGATTTTGAGAATAAAACCGGAGGCGAGGATTGCGATGATGGGAACAAAAAAAATGGGGACGGATGTTCTTCAAACTGTTTGTTCGAGGGGTCCATGGCTAAAGGTGATAACCCGATTTGTGGAAACGCAACGACAGAACCAGGTGAAGATTGCGACGATAGCAATTTTGTTTCGGGCGACGGATGCAGTGCGCAGTGTCTTCATGAGGGTTCTTCTAGCACGTACACGTCGCCGTCTGTCTGTGGAAACGGTAATCCTTTTGAGACTGGTGAAGATTGCGATGATGGGAACAAAAAAAATGGGGACGGCTGCAGCAATAAGTGTTTGAATGAAGGTTCTTCGCTTTCGTATAAAACGCCGTCATTCTGTGGTGACAAGATCAATGGAATCGCTGAAGAATGTGAGGCGGCCAGCAATCAGACCCCTGCGATAGGCGGATTCTCTGCCGCAGAAATTAGCCAAACCGCTCCCCAAGAAGTGAGCGCCAGTGGCGGCACAACGGCTTATTCGACCATCACGGCCACGGCAGGAACGCCAAGTAAAACAGGAACCGCGACTCTTGGCATTGAATGTTCGTGCAAGAGCGATGAGGCATGCGGAGAGCCAAATACACTCGGGTGCGGGGTTGGAAGTTGTTGTTTTAAAAGGCCGAAATTAGGAGCGGTTCTTCCGGCAGGGTCTGGGCCTGGCGCACAAGGGTACTGTCGAAATACGGCCGTTTCCGTTGCCTTTAATGAACAAATGGATGCAACATCTTTTGGCATTCCCGAAGGCGTCAAGATTGCCAACATCCGCCTGCGACTTATCAGCAAAGGCGGTCAAGCGATTGCAGGTAATCCAAATTTGTGTCCTGCGAACTATTTGAAAATCGCCAGTGGTGAGCCAAGCGGTAATTTGTTTGTTCGAGCATGGAATTGGTTGCGGTCGCTTTTTGGAAAATCTGTTTCAGCCGCGGCAGGAGATTGTTTTGTTCCTTTGACTTATGCTCAAGTAGACACAGCATCCGGTCAGCGCATTGATCTTCAATATCAACAACTTCTCGAACCTGAAGCGGTGTACAACATTGAAGTCGTTGGTGATAACCCTCTGAACGATGCACTCAAAAATGGAGTGTTGAGCGAAAACAAAGTCGGTTTGAATTTTTGTGTACCAGAGTTTGACTGCAATCCTTTATTCGTTCAATCTTTCACAACGAGCAAGTCCGTTTGTTTTCTTGAAGCGGTTGATGTTGTTGATCATGGAAAAGTGGTGAAAGCGCAATATGAATCAGCAAGTCCGTATCTTTTTACAAAGAAAGATGAAACGCACAGTTTTGAAGCAACAGCACTGACGTACAAAGAAGGATTTGGAACATTCGAACCGATTCAAGGCATAACGGCTTATAACTGGACATGGGCTTGGGGTTCATCGATTGTGGATGCGAATGGAAAAAATATCATTAGTCCAGCGTCGCCAGCACCAACTCCAATACTTCCTTTGACACAAGCACATTTTGCATCTGTGGGCGTTAACGGAACCGAACATGCGATTGCAACCGCAACCATCACCCTTGACACGATCAATCAACCAAGCACAGCAATCTCGCCCGCCAAACAAACATCCGGCACAGCAGAAGTTACGGCTCTTCTCTGTGAAAAACCATGGCCGCCACTCAGTTCGTCGCCTGGATTCCCTTATATCGACTCGGAGTCCAATTTCGGTTTCTTTTATTGTATGGACAAAGAACCCTCCGGCACAGCGGGTGATCTGCCTTCGCTTGGGATTCCGGTTGAAGTCGCTTCTGTCGCGTCTGAAGGTTTCTTTCAAGAGTTGCTGTTTAAGGTGGAAGGAACGCCTGATGCGATTGGTGTGCGTGTGATTCCAAATCCAAACTATTTATCACCCGAAGCTTGGTTTAAGTCGCAGGATTTTTCCGGCGGGTATCAAGCGATAGAAATGGATGGGTATCAAGCGATCAAATCCGGAAATACCGCGTATGTTGCCGCGGCAAATCAGAAAAGTTCAAACTTGTATTCAAACATTTACGTTGTTTCATTTAATCCAAATGCAGGGAAGGATGCAAAAGAAATTTTTGAACAGATTTTGAAAAATTGGAGATTTAATGCAAACACAGATGTTGTGAGCCATGTCGGCCTGTGTAAAGTTGATGCGGCTTATTCCAAAAATGCGGCAGATGATTTTATTGCCTGCACATGGGACGGGGATTGCGTGGATCGAAATATCGGTGGAGAATGTTCGGCTTCGAAGTTTTTCGTGACAATCGCGATTCCAAATTGTCCGCTTGCTGAAACGACGACTGTGAAACCGTTTTGTGACAGTGATAAATCAAAAATTCAGCGAGATTTGAAACGATTAACGGATACCATTTCTTTGATTGACAAATTATCATCGTATGGGTCAAAGAACAAACACTGTTCTGTCACAAAAAATCTTTCTTGCTTGGAAAAAGAACAGTGTCCGGGAACTGAAAAATGCGTCAACGGATACCCCACTCTCCAACAAGGAACATTCGTGCCAGCGTTCAGCGTGAGCAAATGGGAATCATGGAACGCGCAGTTTTCAAACGCGCTTGGCGTTGCTTTGCCGGTTGATCCCGTGAACGCTTATTGGAATGCGTGTACAACGGCGGGACCCGGCTATGATCCGGCGACGTGTTTTAACGGATTGACAGGGACATTTGTTTGTCCTGACAAGTCGCATGTGTACGGATTTCAAAGTGTTGGCGGTGAAGCGTATAAGCTGTATTCCCAGCTTGAATATGGCAAAGCGCCGTGGAACGACAAGATTGATCAGTCTGCCACTGACGACGCAACGGTTGTTGCGGAATATGGGGGGACGATAGCCCCTTCAAATATTAAAGAAGGATTTGTTTCAAGCGCAACATTTTGTAAAACTGACACCGTCTGGGGAACCTCAACGATTTGCGGGGATGGTGTGAAAGGGGCTGGGGAAGTGTGTGAGCTTGGACAGACTTCAACGACCACATGTACCGACTCGTCCAATCAGCCAGGATTGATGAATGTGACGTGTAAAACAGACTGTAAGTATCAAACTCAAGCAGAGGCGAAAACAGCAGGAGCCGTGTGTGTTCCTTACCAGTGTGGAAACGGGATTGTGGAAAGTACGGAAGAATGTGACGACGGTGCGCTTAATGGCACGTACGGACATTGTGGCATTGGTTGCACTTTGGCAACGGCGTTTTTGTGCGGAGACGGGAAACTGGCAGGCGGGGAGCAATGCGATTGCGGAACGGTGAGTAATTATGAAGCCGTTATTGCAGATCCGAACAGTTGGGCTTTTAAATATAAATCAGCGCCCTTTACTATTTGCGCTGTTGCAAACGGTCAGTATAATGCGACCCCTACTTGTTCCTACGACTGTAAACTGCCCGGTCCGAGTTGCGGTGATAAAGAGATAAACGGACCGGAGCAATGCGACAGTGGAATTGAAACATGGGCAGGAAAGCTTTGTTCCGATGGTGCGACAAAATGCACAAAAGATAGTGAGTGTCCAAAAGTCGGGACAATCGCCGGAGCGTGTGGAACAGGTTTAGTGACGAACCAAGCGTGCGGGAAATCAAAAGTTTGCGTTGGAGGAACCAATGCGGGAAAGGTTTGTACACAAGCAAATCAAGGAACTAATTGTCCTAGTAGCACTTGTTCGACAATCACTTACGACCTGTCGCGAACGCGCACGTGTAACGCGACGTGCAGTTGGCCGGCATGGTCCGCCTGTTTTGGAGGCGATCAGTTTTGCGGAAACGGAAAAGTGGAAGGGACAGAGAAATGCGATGATGCGAATACATCAAATAACGATAGCTGTACAAATGCCTGCCAGACAAACGTGTGTGGAGACAATTTTCTCTTTGACGGCGTTGAGTCGTGTGATAACGGTCTCAACAATAAAATACCGGGTGCGGCTAACCCGTGTGCGTCTGTCTATGGCGGAACGTGTAACTACTGCAATTCGCTTTGCCAATACAAGACCTTTTCCGGAAATTACTGTGGCGATGGTGTCGTTAACGGGAAAGAATATTGCGACGGAAATGCGATTCCGAAGTGGTGTGTAAAGTCGACTGGTACAACGCTCGAAAAGATCAGCGCAGGTTGTGTTGCAAATAACGATTGTGATCAGGATTCCAGCTGTTTGTCTGTTGGAGTCTGTAATGGCGGAGCATTGAACGGGAAGGATTGTACAGTGAACAGCCAATGTTCTTCAGGCACGACGTGCGCTCTTCCTATTTGTGCAGGCGATTGTAGCGCGGCTTGTCCATTCACATTTCAAGAGACAAGCATTTTGGTGCAAAGTGAATTGGAAGGAGCGCAACCGCAACAAAATATCGAGCTCTACAGCTATCTTAACAAAGAAAAAGAGTCGCCGGACAATGCGCTTTTGCAACTTCCCGCTTGTCTTGCCGGAACCAAAATTACCGCGAATGTGGATAACATAGGTGTTTCTCTGCCAAATGTGGATGTGATGTTTGTGACGGATTTGTCCTGGTCCATGAGTTATTCACCAGCCGGTGCAGATAAACAGGTTGCACCAAATCGGCGCATTGATATTGTTGCAGAGGCAACAGCTGAAGCCATTGACACATTGTTCAATTCCTATCCAACAAACAAAGTCGGAAAACTTCGCATTGGGCTTGTGAGTTTTGGTCCAAAGGACGATACAGAGACTTCAGCAACAGAAAACTTGTCAGCTCAAGTGGATTCAGAATTGCTTGACAGTAGTGGAATAAATAAACTGACATTGAAAAATAAAGTAAAAAATTATCCAAATGTTTTTGGCGGGGCAACCCCTACGGCTTTGGGAGTCAAAAAAGCGATTGATCTTCTCAAACAGCAACCGACAGAAAATTTGAAGATTGTTATTCTTCTTTCGGACGGGGATCCATCGCATACGCTTGCTGGCACACAGTGTAAGTCGATAATCGACTCGGGATTTTACACCGAGGCAAAAGATCAGACCTTTTCAGGTGCGGCTTATTGCACAGCCGAGGCGCGTTATTTTTCCGGTATGATAAAAGATAGCGAGAAGAGCGACGGTATGTTCTTCTATTCTGCCGCGATTGCAACAAACAGCACCCTTAAAGCGTACATGGAGCATATGTCGAGTATGAAATGTTTGGGACTTCAAATGGAAAATCTGGATGATTGTAACCAACAGAATCAAGACGGACTCTACGCGTTCAACGGTGATACAAAGGAAGAGATTAAGGCCATGTATGACCAGATTATTGAGACGATTTTGAACGCGACAACGACGGTTTCACTCAAAAAAGGCGATATTGTCAGTTCTTCTACCGCTGTGACACCGATTGGCAACAATGTAACGATTCCGATTCCGCCAACGTTCCAGTGCCAAACAACGCCGTTTACGATGCCGCTTCGAACTACGTTTTACGGAACCGGTACAATGAAGTTTGATGAGTTTAAGTTTACCTATTGTCCGCTCCCATAGAGACCGCTCTCAAAACTCGATGAGATGTCGGTGCGCGGGGTGAGAGACCTCACATCCTGAAACAGG
>CAYJVQ010000005.1:0-20210 GCA_964373605.1 uncultured Gammaproteobacteria bacterium
GAATTGCCGTGCTTCCGGTGGGATATTTCGATGGATACGATCGAGGTCTCTCTTCGATCGGCGAAGTTTTGGTTGGAGGGCATCGTTGTAAGGTCATGGGGCGCGTGTGCATGAATATGATGATGATCGATGTGTCCTCTGTCCCAAACGTGGAAAAAGAACAGTCAGTGACACTTTTGGGAGTGGATGGTCGGCATGGCGTTACGGCTTCTGAACTGGCTCGAAAAATTCAAACCATTCCTTATGAAATTGTGGCTCGAATTCATCCACAGTTGCCACGTGTCATTGTGTAGACCCTTTGCACAATTACCTTTCGGCTGGATTTGGCGTCTTACGGCCTGCAACCGATTCAAAATTTTTCATCGCTCTTTGCTCGCACGTCATCCAAACCAGCTCGAAGTTAATTGTGCAAAGGGTCTTTTATGAGTAAAAGAAATTTTTTCCGCAAAACACAACAGAAGCACTACACTTCACGTTCCTATCGGAATCCCTATTTTCAGACAAATACAGCTTCTCGCGTTGTGCGTCGCTGGATGGTTGGACTTGGGTGCGTAGTCGTGGCTTTCCTGACAGGTGTTGTTTTTTTGTTCGGACATCCGATGTTTCGCATCGTGTCGGTTAAAATAGATGGTATTCAACAGTTGGATCGCGAGCGTTTATCACAGACGATTCGCGGTTATCTTGGAGAACGCGTTCTGTTTTTTTTGAATCGGCAAAATCGTTTTCTTTTTGATGCACAGACTCTTCAGTCTCGACTCAATAACGAATTTACCTTTCGAGATTTGCAAATCGATCAAAAAAAAACGCACATCTCGATCAGAGCCGTGGAGCGCACGTCTCAACTTCTTTGGAAATCAAATCAACGTCTCTCTGTCGTGGATTTGGAGGGGGTGGTTATTCGTGAAGTTGGACCGGATGAACAAGATTATCTGATAAAACTCCTTCCACTTTTCGTTGATCGCAATGAAGTGAATGTGAGGGTAGGGGAGTCTGTTCTCACCCGTGTTGAAACAGATGCCATTTTCCGCTTTCAGGAACATCTTCGCGCTCAAGGGATTGAATTTTTGCAAACCGAATTCGATCGGCTTTCAGGCAAATGGGTCGGTGTCCTTACCACGGTTGGTTATTACATTCTGTTTGATCCTCTTGCGGACGTGGATGTTCAAGCAACACGTCTGAATGCTCTCTTTCGCGAAAAAATTTCAGATCAGTCAGATCAGAAAAAATTGCAGTACATCGATCTCCGCTTCGGCGACCATGTGTACTTCAAGTAGTGTACTTCAAATAGTGTCGCGGTGTCGTAAAATATACATTTCAATCCCAGGGTTATCCCTGGGATTGACCACCACAAAATCATCCAATAAACCGTTGCTACCCATGGGTTGAACTGCTTAGGAGACTGATTGCAGACATTCATCAGATCGTGAAAAGCCATCAAATATGCCAAAAGAAGCTTTGTAGTGTCGTATAAGATTTATTGTACGACACTACAGATCCACTTCCCGATCCCAGGGATAACCCTGGGTTATCCCTGGGATCGATACAAGTTATTTACGCCTTAAACACGTCTGTCAGATATAACATGAGCAAGAGAATGATTCCCATAAAAAATGCCGCGAGTCCGATCAAAACAAGCGCCTTTACCGTTTCGTCGTCTGCCATAGCTCCACGGATCATGTAGAAGCTAATGGAAATAAACGTGACGGTTGGGGCGAGAACAAAAATCCAACCAAGAATTTTGAGCATGAGAACAAATGACATACGAGACCTCTGAAAAAGTGCTTCTTTTCGTCAACGGGCGCCCGACGACCTCGCTCACCCTACGTTTGAGTAGGGTTCGCGGGGATCGACAGCGTTAGAGACATCACTTTTTTCAGAGGTCTCGTAGGACTTTTTTACTGGCTGACCAAATAAGGTATGGGATTTGTCGGTATGCCATTTTTTCGAACTTCAAAATGAAGATGCGGTCCGGTAGAAAGTCCCGTGCTCCCCACCGCTCCGATCACGGTTCCGCGAGGAACAAATTGATCCACAGAAACATCAATGCGAGACAGATGTGCATACAAAGTCGCCAATCCGTTTGAATGGATGATCATGACGTAGTTGCCGTACTGCTTCCCTTTTTTCGTCCACGCGACATATCCGGTTGCCGCGGATTTAATCGGTGTGCCGGTTGAAGCGGGCAGATCAATTCCGGAATGCTCAAAAAGATGTCGAAAAGGATAAGTTGGATCGTGGTATCCGGCCGAAATCCCCTTCACACTCGGGTCGATGGGCCAAGAGAGAACGGAACTATCCCCTGCTTGGTCGTTTGCATTCAATTTCGCTTCAATTTCCTTTTGTAAAGAGGAAATTTGTTGATTGATAAACGCCTGTTCCTCTTTGAGATCTTGAACCAAGGCGCGAAAGGAATCCTCCGATTGTTGGGTTTGTGAAATTAAGATTCCTTGCGCGGCCGTTTCTTGTTCGAGCCGAAGTTGATCCTTTTCCAGAGCCACTTGCCATTCTTCCATTTGTGCTTTTTTCAATTCCTGCGTTGCTTTTTTTTCTTCCGTGAGCGTTTTGTTTTGTTTTATTTTATCCAAGGCTTGCTTGAGATCCTGACTCACCGTTTCCAAAGCGTTCATCTCATCAAAAAGTTCCGAGAGAGAATCCGTTCCAAAAAAGATGTTCAGCGGCAATTCTTGATCGTTCACTTGAACTTCCTGCAAGACGCCAACCATCAATGATTTATGTTTGTTCATTTTGGCGTCCAATTCGGATAGCTGTTCTTTCAGCAGAGCAAGTTCCGCGCTCGTCAGATCAATCGTGGCTTTCGTCTCTTCAATTTCCAACTCTGTTTTTGCCATTCGATTGTCTAGAATCTCCAGAGACGAAGCGAGCGAGGCTTTTTCCGCTTGTTTTTTTTCGATTTGTTTTTTGTACTCGGCGATCTGTTTATTCATGATCTGAATGTTTCCTTTTTTTTGAGTGATTTCATCGTTGAGCCCTTGAATTTGCTCCGACACGACTTCCGTTTCTTCTTCCGCGAACACAAAAGCGCCTCCCGTGAAAACGACGGCGATGCTCAAGATCACGCTAAGATAAAAGATTTTGTGCATGTTGAATACGACGAATGGTTTCATCCTGACCAAGAACAAAACACAATTCATGCGGGCCCGCGGAACGTTCTGATCCTGAAAGAGCCACGCGCAAAGGCCAGAGAACATTTCCATTTTGAAGGCTTCTTTCTTTAATATACCTTTTTAAGGCATTATCCAGCAATGTCGTTGATGCAAAACAGTCTTGCGACAAAGAAGTCATGAATGGTATAAGCAGAGATAACTGCAAGCGCGCATCTTCCCTGTCGGATTTTTTCCAAACAAGAATCTTTGAATCATAGAGGGGCTGTGTGAGATAGATGGTGAGAAGACCGCGGATATCTGAAAGAAGCGACATCCGCGTTTTTTCAACCTCGCAAATACGCTCGAGCCGTGTCTGATCAATCTCCACTCCCCCATCCAGAAAGGGCCTCACACGCAAGGCGAGTTCCGATCCCGAAAGCGCCCTGATGTACTGTGCATTCATCCACACCAGCTTCTTGACATCAAAAACGGCGCCGCTTTTATTGATTTTTTTCAAATCAAACGCTTGTATCAGTTCCTGTTGAGTATAAATTTCTCGATCGGCGGTTGGATTGAATCCAAGAAGAGAAACAAAATTGATCAGCGCTTCCTCGAGATATCCCTTCGCGAGAAAGTCTTCGACAGAAACATCTCCTTGCCGTTTGGAAAGTTTTGATTTATCCGGATTCAAAATGAGAGGCAGATGCGCAAAGATCGGCAAGGAAAATCCAAACCATTGGTACAGTAAAATTTGTTTTGGAACAGATGAAAGCCATTCTTCTCCACGAATGACATGGGTGATTTCCATCAGGTGATCATCCACAACGACCGCGAGATGGTACGTGGGATACCCATCGGATTTGATGAGCACTTGATCATCAAATTCACTGTTGTCGATGGTGATGCTTCCGCGCACTTCATCTTGAAAAGTCGTTTTGCCTTCCGGAATGAACATACGAATCACACGAGGTTCATGAGTCTCGATGCGGTGTTGAACTTCTTTTGGATCAAGCGTCCGGCAAGTACGGTCGTATTTTGTGGGTTTTTTCTCTGCTTGTTGTAAGGTTCGAATTTGCTCCAATCGTTCTTTTGAACAAAAACAGTAATACGCCTGTCCTGTTTTTATCAGTTGCAAAGCATGCGCGTTGTAGATTTCACGTCGGTTTGATTGAATATAAGAACCGTGAGCGCCTTTTTCTTCAATTTGTCCGTTTTGTATAACGGGACCTTCATCATAATCAATCCCGATGCGACCGAGCGTGTTGATCAGCGATTCAACGGATCCTTGGACGTAACGCGTTTGATCTGTATCTTCAATACGCAAAATAAACGATCCACCTTGTTGTTTCGCAAAAAAATAGTTATAGAGAGCTGTGCGGAGCCCGCCGATATGCATAAATCCCGTTGGAGATGGAGAAAAGCGAGTTTTGACCGTCATAGATCATTGGGATTTCTGAAAAAGTTATGGATTTTCGTTAAACAGAGACGTCACACGATGTCTCTAACGCTGTCGATCCCCGCGAACCCTACTCAAACGTAGGGTGAGCGGGGTCGACGGGCGCCCGTTAACGAAAAGACGCACTTTTTCAGAGGTCCCCATTATAATTTGCCAAGAGAAGTGAATTCCTGTGTGACCGCGAAAAAAGCCTTCCAAAATCGGCGGCATTTAAGTGTACCCAAAATGACGACAGAGGGAAAGATGAGAGACGCGTTTATGATGCGCGTAAATCGTTTCGGCTCGACGAAAACCCTCCAAACCCATTCAAGTCCATAGGTTCTTAAAAAGTGTGGGGCGCGAGGAAAACGGCCGGCGATCATGTCCAAAGCGCCACCCACGCCCATCGCAATTTTTACAGATGGAATTTTATCAAGCAATTCCACACAACAGCGTTCCTGCTTTCCCTGCCCTAGGGCGACGGCGATAACATCCGGTTTAAGATTTCGAATTTTTTCAATCCAAAATGATGAAAGCGTCAAAGATTGATCATGACCTGAAAGCTCGCCCGGATTTATCGATTTAACATCCAACCCTTTGTACTGAAATCTTAAACGTTTTGCCGCTTCCAGAGAAACGTTGCCCATGGCGCCAAGGAGCAAGAGGCGCTTGTTTTGATCACGGCACACTCGCGCCAAAAGATTCAGCGTGTCAATGCCGGTTTGACGGTGTTTCAAACGATTCCCTGACAGAGCCGCACTCGCAAACCGAAGTCCGATTCCATCCGGCAATGAGAGATCACTTTGATTGAGAAGCTCCTGAAACCATGGATTTTTTCGCGCGGTGAGAAGAAATTCGGGATTTGGAGTGAAAATCAGATGACCTTTTGATAAATTCAGCCAATTTCTCACGGTCTGCTCAAGATGAGCAGTGGAAATATCATCAATTTTGATGCCAAACAAAAATACCATACAAAAGCTATGGTATCATAATTAGGCGCTGGATTGACACCATGCGATTAGCACTCTATACTTGAGCGTGCTAACCGATAGTCAATCCCAGGGATAACCCAGGGTTATCCCTGGGATTGAATCAAAAAAAATTCCTATGCTTCCAAACAATTTTACTCTGAAATCACAAGAGGCCCTGCAGAGAGCCCATCATATTGCCGTAGAATTGGGTCAGCAAGCCCTTGAGCCCATCCATCTTCTTGCGGCTCTTCTCTCTCAAGACGACGGGGTGGTAAGACCGATCGTTGACAAAATAACGCCCAAACGCGAAGAGCTTCAACACGAAGTTGATCGCATTCTTGATTCTCTCCCAAAGGTGAGCGGCATTCAACCGGCGCAAGGTGGAATGGTCCAAATGTACATGAGCCAGCAAATGGCGAACATACTGACACAAGCCGACAAAATCGCCAAAGAGTTCAAAGATGATTTTATTTCGACAGAACATCTCATTCTCGGTTTGATCACCAATCGCGCAATCGCACGTTTGCTTGCGCCGTATCATATTGATGAAGAGGCCATCATGCGCGCTCTTAAAGACATTCGAGGCAACCAACGAGTGGATACGCCGGAACCGGAATCGCGTTATCAGGCCTTGGAAAAATACGGGGTGGACTTAACGGAATCGGCGCGCAGGGGCGAACTGGATCCGATCATTGGGCGAGACGCGGAAATCCGGCGCATCATGCAGGTTCTCTCGCGACGCACAAAAAACAATCCGGTTTTGATTGGCGAAGCCGGCGTTGGAAAAACCGCGATCGTCGAGGGGCTTGCACAACGGATTGTCTCCGGGGATGTTCCGGAACTGTTGAAAGACAAGTCTGTGGTCATGTTGGATTTGGGATCGATGGTTGCGGGAACGAAATATCGAGGTGAGTTTGAGGATCGTCTCAAGGCCGTGATTAAAGAGATCGAACACTCTTCCGGAAAAATTATTTTGTTTATTGATGAATTGCACACGCTCGTTGGAACAGGAACAACAGAAGGCGGATCTTTAGACGCTTCCAATATGCTGAAACCCGCCTTGGCGCGCGGAAAATTGCGCGCCGTGGGAGCGACAACCCTCAAAGAATATCAGAAGTATATTGAAAAAGATCCCGCGCTCGAACGGCGATTTCAGCCGGTCATCGTTGATGAGCCTTCCGTTGAAGACACCATCGCCATTTTGCGCGGCATTAAGGAAAAATACGAAGTGCATCATGGGGTTCGCATTTCGGATCCATCGATCGTTGCCGCTTCGGAATTGTCTGCGCGTTATATCACCGATCGCCACTTGCCTGATAAAGCCGTTGATTTGATTGATGAAGCGGCTTCCGGCCTTCGTATGCAGATTGATTCCCTGCCGGAAGAATTGGATGTGTTTAAACGTGATATCACGAGACTTGAAATTGAAGAAAAAGCGCTCGTGAAGGAGGAAGACAAGCATTCAAAAGGCCGGTTGAAAGAAATTGAAAAACAGCTTGCGGATCTGCGAGAACAAGCCGGCGCGCTCGAAGGCCGATGGAAAAATGAAAAAGCGAAAATATCGACCCTTCAAGAAATTAAAACGACCATTGAAAAATTACGCGCGCGCGCGGAAATCGAAGAACGCGGCGGAGATTTGGAAAAAGTGGCGGAAATTCGATACGCGAAAATTCCTCTTGAGGAAAAGAAAATGCGCGAGGCGGAGGAAGCGCTTGGAAAACTTCAAAAAGAGCGCGGATTGCTCAAAGAAGTGGTGACAGAAGAGGATGTGGCCATGGTTATTTCGCGTTGGACGCATATTCCCGTTTCAAAAATGCTCGAGTCGGAAATGAAAAAACTGGCGTTGATGGAAGAGGTTCTGGCGGCGCGAGTCGTCGGACAGAATGAAGCGATCACGGCGGTTGCAAACGCTCTTCGACGTTCGCGCGCGGGGATTGGCGAAGAACACAAACCAATCGGCTCGTTTATTTTTCTTGGACCAACCGGTGTTGGAAAAACAGAGCTTGCTCGCGCTCTGGCCGAATTCATGTTTCCCGATCAATCCGCTCTGATTCGTTTAGACATGTCCGAATACATGGAAAAACATTCTTCTTCAAAAATTATCGGGTCTCCGCCCGGATATGTCGGTTACGAAGAAGGCGGTCAGTTGACCGAACGAATCCGCCGGAAACCTTACAGCGTCGTCTTGCTTGATGAAATTGAAAAAGCCCATCCGGATACGTTCAACCTTCTTCTGCAAATTCTCGAGGATGGACGTCTGACAGATTCAAAAGGTCGCACGGTAAACTTCAAAAATACCATTATCATCATGACGAGCAATCTCGGTTCCGATCTCATTTTAAGTGCGGGTACGAGTTCCGGGCATGTCGGATTCGCCGAGAAACAAAAAACCGGTTCACCGGAAGAAGAGGTGAAAGAGCAAGTGATGGCGCTTTTGAAAGATTCTTTCCGCCCGGAATTTTTGAACCGCATCGATGAGGTGATCATTTTACTTAATCTCTCCAATGTGCAGTTTACTCAAATCTTTTAATTACAGATACTGGGTGTTTTTACGGGTCTCAAAACCCAAGTTCAGATGGTGATCGAAATTTCCGATTCAGCCAAACGACTCATTGCCGAAAAGGGTTACGATCCTTCCTATGGAGCCAGACCTCTCAAGCGTGTGATTCAGAATCTGATCTTGGATCCTCTTGCCATGAAAATCGTTTCGGGTGAAATTCATGAAGGGACTCGAGTGTCTGTGGGAGCTGTGCGCGGTGAAATAACCATACGGGGTGAAAAAAAAGTTCGATAGGGCTGCTGATAAACAACAAAGACTCCAACAAGACATGACACATAAACTCTCACTCACCTCTTTGATCTTCCATCTGCTGATGCTTGTCTGGCCTCACGGCGTCTTTGCATTTAACCCTCATTTTTTGATTTCGGATGAACAAATGCTTGATATTTATTCAACCTCCAAAACGGAAGTTGCGGTTCTGCTTGCGCGCGGATCTCTTGCCAATTACGAAATTTCAGACGGAAACGGACTCGTTCGCCCCGCCCTGGACATTCTTTGGCAAGCGGCGCAGGAATTTGGCATCAATCCGCGTTTTCTTCTTGTGCTTCTTCAGCGCGAACAAAGTCTCGTCGAAGACGACTCTCCCACACAAGATCAGCTTGACTGGGCGATGGGATATGGCGTGTGCGATGATTGTTCCAAATCAGATCCCCGCATTCAAAAGTTTAAGGGTTTTGCCAATCAAGTGTATCAAGCCGCGAAGCGGATCCGCGAGTCTTATCTTACGGATTTGGAGCGTCGAGGTTTTACCGAGTCCGGTGTCGGTCCCGGAAGGGTTGCCAACATTGACAACACGGAGGTGATTCCTGCGAACAAAGCGACCGCGGTTCTTTATACCTACACACCTCATCTGCAGGGAAACCAGAATTTCGTGCGTATTTGGAATCGTTGGTTTGATTCGCTTCATGTGGACGGTTCTCTTTTGCAAGATAAAACGACCGGAGGCATTTGGCTCATTCAAAATGGAATGCGTCGCCCCATCACCTCTCGCGCAGCATTTTTTTCCCGCTTCAACCTTCAAAATGTCATTCAAGTCGGACCGAGTCTTATCGAACCCTATCCGCTTGGCACTCCCATCCGTTTCCCAAACTATTCTCTTTTGCGTTCTCCCGGCGGTACGGTATATTTGATCGTTGATGATCAGCGCCGCGGATTTACGTCGCAAGAGGCGTTTCGAGCGCTCGGATTTACATCCGACGAAGTCGAGGCGGTGAGTTGGGATGATCTTCAACCTTACCAAGAAGGCGAGCCCATCACGACACAAACGGTTTATCCTCAAGGAACGCTTCTCCAAGATTCAAAAACAGGCGGAGTTTATTTCGTGCAAAACGGAGTGAAACATCCGATTTTGTCTCGTGAAATTTTGTTTACCAATTTTCAAAGTCCGAGGATCATTCCTGTCCCGCCCGAAAATCTCGATGCCTACAAAACAGGAGAACCGCTCCCCTTTTCCGACGGAACACTCGTCGGGGTCAACGGATCGTCAGAGGTTTTTGTGGTGACAAACGGAACCAGACGACATGTGGTTGATGAAGCCACGTTTATTTCGTACGGATGGCGATGGGATCAGATTGTTTGGACAACGGAGCGTTCCGTTCTGTTACAACCGCTTGCCGCCCCGCTTGCGCTTTTGCAAGAGGAAGAGATGCTCCCCGATATCGCCATCACAGGTTTATGATTTGTTTTGCCGGATTTACTCCGCACAGCCCCCTTTTGATTGAGACGATTGGGAAAAAAAATCTCAAATATTTGGCCAAAACACGCCAGGCCATTTCTGTATTGGCGAACGAATTGAAACAATCGAACCCGGAAGTGATTTTTGTGATCGCCGCACATTCTTTGGTTCATGAAAAGGCGTTTTCCATCAATTTACATAACGCTTATGCAACGGATTTTCAAGAATTTGGCGATCATGCGACAACAGAATCCTTTGAGCCGAACCTTGAGCTCATTTCTGCCATTCAAAAAACCGCGCGACAAGCGGATATTCCGTTTGTCTTGGAATCCCGACCGTCGCTTGATTATGGAAGTGCGGTTCCGCTCTTTCTCTTGTGCCAACAGATAAAATGCAAACTGGTGCCGATTTCTTATAGCGGATCCGATCGCAAACAGCACATCTCTTTTGGTCGAATCCTTAAAGAGGTTGTCCTTTTGAGCGACAAACGAATTGCCGTGATTGCTTCCGGGGATTTAGCGCACACTCTCTCCAGCGATGCGCCGATGGGATATCGTAAAGAAGGAAAAGTATTTGACGATGCCGTGAAACGTTCGATCGAGCAATTTTCTACGTCCAATCTTCTGACGATCAATGACAAAACGGTTGAACGCGCCGAACAGTGCGCCCTTCGTTCGCTTTTAATCTTGTTTGGAATGCTTGAAAAGATTCATGTGCGTCCGGAGATTCTCTCTTATGAGGCTCCCTTTGGAGTTGGATATTTAGTCGCTCAATTCCATCTCTAACTAAAGCTTATGATGATCGCGGAGGTCTATCCTCTCAAACGAATGCCTCGTTCAATGCCTCTGTTGGACTATCAGGTTCCGGAGAATCTTCTCGTTGATCGCGGTTCCTTGGTTCAGATTCCCTTTCGCACACAAAAAATCATCGGGATCGTTCGCAAAATAAAAGACCAACCTTTACGCGGAGTTCGTCTCAAAAAAATTTTTTGTGTCATCGAACGAACAGCCCTGTCCGAAAAAGAAATCTCTTTTTTTGAATATTTGGCCGCGGAAATCGCACAGCCCGTTTCAAATGTTCTGTATGCACAATTTCCATCGCCCGCAGATCAAGTCCACATCCCTGTCCCTTCCCCCTGTTTGAAAACCACGCTGACCATTCCTTCATCTGAAGCGGCAACGGTTTCGCGACTGGCGACCGAGCTTAAAAAACGGTGCAAAGCGTTTGTTCAAGTTTCGGATCTTCGTCGAACGGCCGCGGTGCTGGCGAAATATCTGTCCTTGTCTCCCTCGGCAAAGATGGTCATTGTGTGTCCGCATGTTCAGGATGTGCGTGTGATGTCTCGGGCGCTGTCCACAGCGGATCCGCTCACCGTCACAGGGGAAGAATCAAAAAATCGACAGAACGAAATCAGGCAATGTTTTCGTCAATCACGCAATGCCATCCTGATCACGACGAGAGTCGGAATGCTCTTTGCCGATCAACAGGTGACCGCTATTTTTGTGGTGCGTTCCGGTCATCACGATCATGTTCTCCACGATCGCAATCCTCGCCTTGATACGCGAATCGTGATGGCGGATTTTGCGGATCAGATGTCGACAAACATTTTTTTTCTTGATGTCTATCCTCGTCCGGAAGATTTATATTTTTTCGGTCAGGAGAATATGTTGTCCTTTCCCATCACCACCACCCCGATATTTATCGATTCCAGACGCGAGCGGCTTGCATCTAAACATGCCGTTTTAACGGCATCTTGTTTGACCGCCATCGAATCCGCTCTTAAACGTCAACAGCGCGTTCTGTTGATCTACAATAAAAAAAAACAAACTCAAACCTATGGAATGAAGCCTGTCGCGGATGCCCTTCGCAAGTTTTTTCCGGACACCCCCTGCCAAATCGTTGATGTGGATCACCTTTCTGCTCTTCAAAGTCAGCTGATTCTCGTCACACAAGTTTTTGTTGAGCGGCTCTTTGATCCCACACAAAAAAATTCCGTTGGCTGCGTCATTCATCTGGATCCTGATACGGCCTTTTTTTCAACGGATTTGCACGCTTCTTGGCGAGCCCTGTGGTCGCTCGCGCAGTGGAGGGGAGTCGCCCATGCCCTTCGCGCTCAATTTTTGGTTCAAACAAGTGAAAGAGAGTGGTTCGAAGAACGATTAGATCATCCCGAAAAGACCTTGAAAGACGAACTGGCTTATCGCGGTGAATATCATCAACCTCCCTTTTTTCGTTGGGCTCTCGTTCTCATCAAAGAACAGGAGCCGCGCAAGCGCCAGTGGGAGGAACAACTTTTTAAACAGCGGCTTGAACAAATGAAAGATGTCGAGGTGAAAGTGTTAGACTCGCAAAAAAAGAATGAGTCAGTAATTCAAATTCGTTTTTTACCTAAATCCTCCAAGGACATTTTGATCCTCTTTTCGGGATTGGATGATCGATATATTATTGACATGAATGCTTACGCCGTGTAAACTCTTCCTCTATGATTGTTCTGGAAAATCCAAATTCAGCGCTCCGCAAACGTTCCATCGATGTTGAGCAAGCGGAAATCGGTTCAGCGGCTTTGAGTCGTTTTCTTTTGGAATTAAAACAGACCATGGCTCTTAAAAATGGTGTCGGGATCGCGGCTCCGCAAGTTGGCATTCACAAACGAATCATCTTTGTGGAAACACCGGAAGGTCCGCAGGCCTTTCTTAATCCGGTCATCGTTCGGCGATCATTTCGCAAAATCCAAAGTGAAGAAGGCTGTCTCTCTCTTCCGGGAGTTTTCGGCATCGTTCGGCGACATTTGTGCGTCACCGTGGAAGCTTTGAATGAGCGGGGAGAATTCCTGCGTCTTCGCGTGGATCATTTTCCCGCGATTATTTTTCAACATGAAATCGACCATCTTGATGGAGTGTTATTTATAGATAAAGTCATTCGCTACACACATCCAAAAACGGAAAGCGAATTATAGACCCTTTGCGCATTATGAAACTCATTTTTTTCGGAACGCAATCGTGGTCCGCAGAACTCCTCGAGTCTTTAACAACGGATTCTTTTTTTCAAGTTGTCGGCGTTGTGACTCAACCGGACAAACCTTCCGGCCGCTTTCAAGTTTCCCTATCCTCACCGATCAAACAGATGGCAAAGACCCTTGGACTCTCGCTTTTTCAACCGCTGAAATTGAACGATCCGGCCTTTCTCGCGCAAATCAAAACATTGCAAGCGCCGCTCGCGGTTGTCATTGCCTTCGGACGACTGATCCCAAAATCTCTCCTGACTCATTTTCCCTTTGGGTTCATCAATGTGCACCCGTCGTTATTACCGCTTTTGCGAGGGCCTTCACCTGTGCCTGCGGCCATTTTGGCCGGTGAAACAAAATCGGGTGTCAGCATCATTCAAATCGATACGGAAATGGATCACGGACCTCTTTTGGCTCAAAAAGAAATTCCGATCGCTCCGGAGGAAACGACTCAAAGTTTTATGCAAAAAGTGGTAAAGGAATCTCGTCCGTTTTTGATTGACACGTTAAAAGCGTATGCAAACGGATGGCTCTCCCCCATCGCGCAAAACCATGAAAAAGCCACGTATTGTCAACGTCTGACAAAAAACGATGGGTACATTGACTGGAATAAACCCGCCAACATAATCCATCGTGCCATTCGAGCTTATCAACCTTGGCCCGGGACATGGACGAGCGCACAGATAAACGGGAAAACATGGCGATTAAAAATTTTAAAGGCTCGACCGCTCGACAATAAAACGCCTCATCCCTGCGGATTCTTTTTTGTTTCTGAAGGCAAACTTTTGATTTCCGCGCAAAACAGCATGCTGGAAATTCTTACTCTTCAGCCCGAAGGGAAGAAAGCGATGCCGGCGCCTGCGTTTGTTGCAGGGTACGGGTCGTTGCTGGGTTTAAAACTCGACTCAACTTTGATGCAGGTTCAGGAAGAAAAATAATCGTCAAAAGTATGTAACCTAAACCAATCGGATGATTCAAGTACGGCGAAAAAAAGTGCGTGGCGAAAAGGAACACCAAACCGCTGACCAGTCCGATACCGATCCAACCGTGTTCGGTTTTTGGTTCTTGCAGAAACCTTTTCACGATCCAAAAAAAACAAAAAAGAAATGACAAAGGCCCGAGGATTCCCATTTTAATCCAAAGTTCCAGCCATCCCCATTCCATGGCATAGGTTGACCAAAACCCATCCGGATTTATTTCCCGTACGCGAGGATCATCAGAAACAAATGAAATGGTCGTTCCAAACCCGCTTCCGAGCAACACGTGTTCATTCACCGTAGAACGCATGGGATCCAACAGCTTCCATCTGCTGAAAATCGCCACGTCTTCTTGCGTACGCATTTTAAAGGCACTGGCGAGATCCCTTGCACCAAGGCGCTGTGTGGGAAACGGGAAAACGGTCACAAAAAGAATTAAAAAAACAGCCAGAATCGCTGAAAGCAGTCCATGAGCGAGAAAGGAACGCCAAACGGCTTTTGTGAAACGAGTTCGTAACAGAAGCGCGACAAGCGCGAGTGTCGCGACGCTCATCCCAACCCAAAAACTTCTTGACAGCGAAAGAAGGAAGACCGTCAGCAAACTGCCAAGCACCAGGACGAAATGAAAACGTTCTTTTCGAGACGAAAGCGAGAAAAAAAATGGGATGAGTAATGCAGAAAAAGCGAAGACAAAAAATTGAGATTGCAGAAAAACGCGATACACGCCCATTCCCAAATCCGTTATTTCCGCGAATCGAACATCACGTAAAAAAACATAAGCGATACGCAGAAATCCTACTTCAAAATGTGAAAAAACATAAAGAATGCCCAGACTCGCAAGGACGTTCCCTATGGCGCCGGCCGCAAAAATTTGCAGAATCCTAAGTTTGTCTGATGACTTCCAGGAAAGAGAAAAAATCGGAATGGCGTAAAGCAGAAAAAAATACGCATTTCCATCTTGGAAAGCATCCAAAGGATTTTGCAGAAGGATGCCACGGATCATGCCAAGAATGACCGCCGTTGTCAGAGGAAGAATGACTAAAATTTGTGAGAAGGAAAAACGAGGCAAGGTTTTGACTCGAATTAAATACAAGAGATAGCCCAAAAAGAAACCGATAAAAACCGTCATGCGCAAAGACAAGGGAACAAAAATGTTTGTGGAAATCAAATAACCGTGCGGATTGGACAATAATTCTAAAAAAACCCCGGCGATTCCTCGCATCGGGTTTTGAGCGGTGAGGATGGTCATGAGGAGTCCGATAAAAAGAAGAATCGGAAAACTCCACTGAAAAACAGAAGCGACGATGGCTAACAAAAATAAACCGATCAAAATCACCAGCGACAAACGGAATGTTTTTCCAAAAAATTGATCCTTGAATGTCAAAGAACTCATAAAGGTTTGATCAAACTCGCGAGAATGCTGAAACTGTAAAAAAGAGGTTCACATACATAAAACAGAAAACCCATCCGTTGACCGAAATGTTTACGGATATAATAATGAACGCTCCGGCGCAACATTTTTTGTTTTTGTCCGGTGGGGACGCGATCAAAACTGCTTCCCTTTTTGTGCTTTGCGGAAAGATGGGCAAAATAGCGAACGCGCCATCCGGCCCGTGTGGCACGTCGACAAAAATCGACTTCTTCGTACCACAGAAAAAAATTTTCATCCAAAGTGCCGATGTGCTCCAGGACTTCCCTTCGAATGCAGAAAAAAGCTCCCATGACTTGATCCACATCCGCGTCTTTGGCGTAATCAAAATCATCCATGCGCCAGGATCGAATGGGACCGAGGGACGGAAAAAAATGGTGTACTTTCAAAAGCATCAGGAATTGATCCGTGGGAGTGGGAAAACGCCACACGCATTTTTGTTGCGAACCATCTAAATTTTTCAGAGAGATCCCCCCGATCCCAATCGAAGGATCTTGTTTCATCGCCTCTTGAATTTGATAAAGCGCGGGCTGTGTAAAAAGGATATCCGGGTTTAACAAGACAATAAAATCTCCATGTGCGTAGGTCATTCCCAAATTACACCCGCCGGCAAAGCCGAGATTCTTCACGCTGCGCACAAAAATGACGTTTGTAAAACGTTCTTCTATTTTCGTCAGATCATCTCCGGAATCATTTTCCACAACGATCACCTCCAACTCCCCTTCTTGATGATGCGCAAAGAGCGATTCGAGCATTCGCAGAAGATAATCAGCGGTTTTGTAATTAACCGTAATGGTGGAAATCATAAAAGATGATGTTTGGCCACTATGATATCACGGGCCTTTTCGTATTCGCGTAAAGCTTTTGGTTTCCATCCAAACCAAGGCCATGGAACTCGATAGATAAACGCTGGGAGCCAAGCGGAGATGTTTTTTCTTCCCTTCACCTTCCTGACACGAAATAAATTTTCGTTTACGGGAACGCCCCTTTTGCCTTGTTCCAACATGGTCAGCCAAAGATCCCAATCTTGAAAGCGTTTGAGTTGAGGATCAAATCCCGGAAAAGCCTCACGGCGGATAAGGGAGGAGGTGTGGATGAAATTCCGTTTACGGAGGAGAGAGGGATCAAAAGAGTGGGTTCGAAAAAGTTTTGATCCCCATTGAAAAGCGCTGTAAGAAAACGAGGCTTCGGGCTCATCCACGAGTTTTTGGTGCAACCGTTCAAGCAAAACAGGCGAGGCCACGATGTCCGCATCGCAAAATAATAAAAAATCGCCTGTGGCGCGCGCGGCTCCGTTGTTGCGTGCGGTCGGAGCGCCTTGGTTTGTTTGAAATTGATAGCGAACAGGATGAGAAAAAGCCGTGACCACTTCCCTTGTTTTGTCTGATGACCCGTCATCAATCACGATAATTTCTTTGGGGGGTAAAGTTTGAGACAAAAGCGATTCCAAACAGGCGCCAATGGTTGCGGCATGTTGAAAAGAAGGAATAATTATGGAGATGTGACTCATAGAAAGGGTTCCAATTTTTCAAATTGCGCTTTGCAAGTAAACGTCTGTTCTACGCGAGCGCGAGCTTGTCGGCCGAGAGATTCGCGTTTGTCATCATTATTCGCCAGTTCCGCAATGACGCGTGTGAGCTCATCCAAATTTCCCGGTTCAACCAAACGTCCGGTTTGACCATCCAGAATCGCCTCGCTCACCCCTTCAATCGTACTCCCAATCGAGGGAATTCCGTATTGAGCCGCCTCCAAAAACACCATTCCAAACCCTTCTTTATCAACGGGATCATCCAAGACAGGCATGAGAAAAAGATCGGCCCGAGCATAAAATTCATTTTTTTCTTCCTCTGAAACTTCCCCATGAAAAAAAACTTCGCGAAGATGCAGTTCATGGACGATTTGTTCTAATCCTTCCCGTGTGGGACCGTCCCCCACAATGTCGTAGCGAAATTCGCCGACTTCCCCCGATTGTTTCAGGCGACTGAGCGCCATCAAAATTTTCATATGACCTTTTCGCGGAACGAGACGACTGACCGTTAAAATATGTAAAACATTCGTTTTGGATTTTTTGAGCATCGTCTTTGAAGGTTCCACACACGGATAAACGGTCAGCGGGAGTGGAATCCGGAAGCGCAGAGCGATCTCGCTGGAAAGCGCTTGTGAATTGGCAACAACCACTCTTGCCCGGCGCAGAATCAGGCGCGTGACAAAACGTTTGATGCTTGAGCGAGTGGCCAGTCGAATGTCCATCCCGTGAGTGATCACCACGAATGGTTTTTTTATCAGCCACGACGCCATCCAGGCGGCGGTTCCAAACGGAAGAACGTGGCTCACGATCACCAGATCATACTGATTTTTCAGTTGAATCAATCTTCTCACGGTTTTCATCCATTTTGGCCAGACAAATTTTGAAAGAAGCGGTTCTTCCCGTACCGTAAAAAGCGTTTGTTGTGATGAACCTTGGGCGGAAGTGAGCACAATGGTCCGATCGAAAAAATATCGCGCGAATTGATCAAGATAACGAGCCACACCTCCCAGATGGGGAGGAAAATCAGGTGTGACAAGTAAAAGACGGTTAGGAGCCATATGCAAAAAGCCGTTTGAGCTTGATCAAATCCTTTCGCGTGATCGCGCGCGAAATGACCAGTCCGACAAAGTAAACGATGGCGCATAAAGGAATCGTTGCGATCCAACCAATGCTCGAAAGAAACATTTTTCCAATCGCGAACATGAGCGCGCCGCTCAATCCGATTTTTAACGCATCCAAAATGAACAAGCGGACTTGAAAGGCGGGAATGATGCGAGGAACAAACACGAATCCAACGCAGAAAAGAAACAAAAAACTTGCCAAAGAGGCGTAGGCGGCTCCGAGGATTCCCCACCGAGGAATCAAGATCGCATTGAGAATGACGTTCACGATCATGGTGATTCCGATGATGGTTGTTTTCGTCATTTGGCGTCCGGCGGCGTTCAGGAGCGAACCAATCGGAAAATCAAGAAAAATGGGAACGAGCACAAAAACAAGAACGGAAAGAACAGGTGCGGCTTCTTTGTAAGATGAGCCGACAAGAAGAACCGCCGGCAAGGCCAGAAGATGCAGTCCAAGCACCAGAGGTGTGGAGAGCAAAAGCATGTACCAAAGTGATCGACGAAAAAGTCTGGGAAGATCATCAGGTTGATGGACAAGACTCCAACTGAATTTCGGATAAAGAGCGGCGGTAAACGAAAGCGGCAAAAATTGAAAAGCGTAGGTAAATTTGTACGCAATGCTGTAAAGGCCGACGGCGGCGATGTCGAGAAATTTTGAAAGAAAAATGGTGTCCACAGACGAATAAATTTTTACAAAAATGGCGGAGAGCGCAAAAGGAAAGGCCATTTTAAAAAGCGTCGGAATGAATCGTTTGTCCCAGATCGGACGAAGCAAGCTTTTTCCAAAACGACGAACGATCACGATGCCGGAGAAAAGGATTTGAAAAAAACTTCCCGCCACAAGAGCAAACAAAAGCAAAAAAAGAGACGGAGCAAGCCATAAGATAAGTCCGCCCACGCTCGCAACCAACAACTGTCCGATCATCATGCCCATCGACTCGATCCCAAGACGTTGATGGCCGCGCAAAACACCGTAAAATAAAAGATGGAGTGAATCGAGAATAATGGACAATCCCGCAACCGAGGTGAAAATGACGATCTGTGTCGAATAGCCGAGCAGAATCGAAGATCCGACGGCACAGAGATATCCAATCAAGAGAAAGGGTATTTTCAGTGCAAGCGCGCGGCGAAAGAGCGTGTGAGTGTTCTCCGGATTTTTAGCGATCTCTCGAATCACCACCGGAGTGATGCCAATATCTGCGATAACGGAAAAAATCATCGCAAGAGAAATGGCGAGAAAATACATGCCGGTCTGCTCCGGTTGCATCACTCGCGCCACCATTACAAAATAAACAAAAGCAATCAACTTTTGTCCGATGGATGCGAGCGTCAGAGTGAAAGTGTTTCGTGACAATTCGGTGTTCACCATATCTTCATGCAGGGTGGGCTTACTGTAAAATAAAAAAGGCGCTTTGTAAACGCCAGAGTGAAGACTGCTGAAAACAGATCGCGAGTTTTGAGAGCAGTCTCGAATCAAGACTTTGGGAGACGACCAAACTGTGTCATATAACTTCGACGATCCCGTCGAGCGCTGATCAAGGAAGAAAGAGCTTCTGTCCCGATTCGCGTGTGCCCGATTCTATCGAGCTCATACCCCTGTTTCTTGAGGAACTCGCCGATCTCGCCCTCGCAGTAAACGGATCGCCAGAGCGACTCAAGAACCGGAAGAAACCGACTGTTGATGGTGAGACTCAAGGGATGCACGGCCTTTTGGAACCACAGGTCTTGACCGGGATCAGGCGGGACAACGACGAGCCCGTAACCGGTCCACCGAATGAACCATCCAAACGGCCACGCCTTCTCAATAGCGAGCCGATTCTTCTGTTGCGCCATTTGACACTGACGCTGAAATAATTCAATGGATGACCCGTACCATTCAATCTCCGGATTTCCGGCTTTGTTGAAGGCAAAAACGACCTGAATGACTGTCCCTTGAGGCGGCTCCAACTTGGAAACTTCCCGATGCGCTTGATGAAGGTTGAAAGAAGCTTCGTAGCGCACTTCTTGCTGACCATCAAGAGACCCGCCGCACCTGCCGAAGAGACGCCGAAGGAGGCCTTCATCGTAGGGTGAAATCACGGCCCTCCATTGGTAGGTCGATGGCACAGTTGGTACCAATGAAAGGTGAAGCACTTCAAGGGTTGATCGAATGGCGACCACGGCCGGAACGTAACCGACACCGGGGATTCGAACGTTTGCAATGTCTGCGGAAGGCCTTGCGATGCGCATTTTCACCGATCGCTGTGACATTCCGCTTGCCAGTGCGTCGCTCAAACTCAAATGAACAACGGGAATGACTTGGGTGTCTGACATTCTTCACCTTAATACTGTTGGGATCTCTGAAAAAGTGATGGATTTTCGTTAAACAGAGACATCACACGATGAAACAGGACTTCAGACGCCGCA
>CAYJVQ010000006.1:0-20080 GCA_964373605.1 uncultured Gammaproteobacteria bacterium
GGTCTTTGCTCGCACGTCATCCAAACCAGCTCGAAATTAATTGTGCAAAGGGTCTATAGCTCAAATCATGGTATGATGTCTATGGTAGAGAAAAATCAAAAGACCCGCAATGTGTGCGGGTCTTTTTTTCTTACAGACTGTAGGAACCCTTATCTTGAATCTCTGCACTTATAATAACCTTGATGTGATATCCAATGAGCGGATCGCCGTTCTCATCAATCGTAATGTCTCCAAGTGCTCCCGGCCAATCCTTGACTTGGTAAAGCCAATCACGAACAGCGGCTGGTTCTATTCCTACTTCTTCAAAGGCCTCTTTGAGCATATAAACTTGATCATAGGCAGAAGCAAGATAGGCCGGATATTCTGTGGCCTTCTGGTACCTTGCTTGATAGGCATCAAGAAATTTTTTGGTTGGCTCGCGTGAAGAATCGAGCTCCGGGGTAGCGCTATAGACTCCCTCAAATAAAGATCCATTTTGCTTTATTGTATCCAGAGAAAGCATTGCATCGTTTATCAAAACCTGAACTTGAACGCCATTTTCCTTCAGTTGTTTAAGAACAAGTGTTCCGGAAACGGGTGTCTGTGGATTCACAAAAACAACATCCGGATCTGCGGATTTCATTTTCAATATCTGTGTGCGAAAATCCGTGTCTCCGGTAATATACGTCTCATCAGAAACCACTTCTCCACCCAGTTGTGCAAACGTGTTGGTGAACGTCTTTCGAAGCCCTTGGGCATAATCCGTTTGTTCAGAGAGAACGGCAAGTTTCTTTTTTCCAAGCTCCTTAAACACGTAGGCGGAAAGGACTTGACCGCCGACACCATCGGATGGATACGTTCGAAAAACGAAATCACCGGCCGTTGATAGATCCGGACTCGAAGCTCCTGCAGAAAACAATAGGACACCGGCTGGTTCAGTAATAGCAGCGGCGGCAAGAGTTGATCCAGAACAAACCGACCCAATCAGATATTTAACTTTATCTACTTCCACCAGTTTTTGGGCGACCGTCGCACCGTCTTGAGGGGTACATTTTTCGTCCTCCCAAATGAGTTGAAGTTGATGACCGTTCACTCCACCCGCGGCATTGATCTGCTCAACAGCAAGATCTGTCGCGCTCTTAAAAGCGTTTCCATAGATGACGGCCTCTCCGGAAAGAGGAGCCATAGCCCCAAGAATGATCGGACCATCCGGAATCACAACGGCTTTTTCCTCCGCGTCAGACTCAACGGGTAACACTTCCGGAGCCGGCTTTGAAAAATAGACGACACCAAGAACGACTATCACGATCGCAATCACCCACAAAAAGGCGCTGTTGGATTTGGTGGACATAGGTTTGGTACCTCTGCAAAAGTGTGTCTTTTCGTCTCACGGGCGCCCGTCGACCCCGCTCACCCTACGTTTGAGTAGGGTTCGCGTGGATCGACAGCGTTAGAGACATCACTTTTTCAGAGGTCCCGTTTATTTGTTAAGACTCTTTGGCACTACTGCCTTATTGGCATTAATACATACCGATACACCTCCGTTTTACTGACCGGCGTGAGCAGGCATGGGTTGGCCGCATCAATCATCTCAAACACAATTTGCTCATCGGTAATGGCCTGAAGCCCATCCAGAAGATATTTGTAATTTACAGAAACGGTATTTTGTTGTCCAGTCACCTTGGCATGGCACGCACTTTGGTTTTGCCCTCGCATCGCGTCCGTTGATTGCACTTTCAGCTCTGCTTGCTCCGGGCTAAACTCAAGGGTGATGTCAAACAATCCGTTTTTTGAGAACAAACTGGCTGCTTTTACCGCTTTCATGAAATCATCACGATCCAACAAAGCTCTTGTTGCAAACTCTTTTGGAATAATTTGCTCATAATCCGGATAATTTTCATCAATCACTCGTGAAATAATTTCAACGGAACCGTAAACGAATACCGCTTGGCTTTTGGAAAGCTGGAGCGAAACCGCTGAAGGCAGCTCCACTTCATCTTTAAACACCGATAGAATTCGACTGACCTCTGACAATGTTTTTGCGGGAATGACCACCTGTTGCTGTTCAACGGTCTGACTTATCATTGGGATAGTAACCTCCGAGAGCCGATAAGAGTCTGTTGAGGCAAGGCACAGTCTCCCTTCTTTTTCAAATTGAAAAAATTTCATGCAAACCCCTGTCAGCTCCGGACGCGCTTCATGGGAGGCAACGGAAAATAAAACTTGTGAAAGAGCTTTTTTGAAATCTTCGACCGGAATCTGAAAGACGATCTCGCCTTCGACTCTTGGAATGAGTGGAAACTCGGATGCGGAAAGGCCGTTGATTTTCGTTTTGTGATTTCCACACTCTACCTTAATGTGATCCTGATCGGCTCCAATATGTATTGTTTCATTTGGAAGCAACGTCACATAATCAAAAAAAAGTTTTGATGGAATCGTGTGTTCACCCGGTTCATCCACCTTTCCGCGAACGGTACAGTTTACCGCGATTTCCAAATTGGTCGCCGTAAACCGAATCGATCCTCCTTCCGCTTTCATTAAAACATTTTGCAGTATCGGCAAGTTGACGTTTTTTGTCATTACATGACTGGTAATGCTAAGTCCTTGATGGAGGTTGTTTCTTGTACACGACAGTTTCATATCCGTTGCATCTTATATTATTTAAAGACAGATAAAATAAAGACAATAGGAGTAGTAAGGGCTGTGGAAGAAGTTGATAAGAGCGAATTTAAGCGAACTTTAGCAAATATATTAACCAACGATTTGTGGATGAACCATACGGATTTTTGCGCGATAAATTGTGGAAATCTTTGGACACCCTTTTGGCTCAAAAGTTTTCCTTCATTCATCCGTATTTTTCACACACCGTTTCACTTGCTTTTTCCTCTTCTTTTCCACAGGACGAAACGGTGACTAAAATGCGTATAACTTTTGTTTGATGAGCTCAAGATCATTTTGCAACTTTTCATCCACTTCAAGGCATCCGCAAATTTTTTCATAAGCGTGCATGGCCGTTGTGTGATCACGACCACCCAGTTCAGTTCCAATCGATGGGTAGCTGGCTTTCATCTCCTCTCGCATTAGATACATAACGATCTGACGAGGAAAGGCCAGTCGTTTTTGTCTGCTTTTTCCAAGGAGATCTTCGATGTGAATATCAAAATAGCCGGCAACGATATGAATGAGCTGTTTTGGGGTCACGGATTTTCGATTATTTGACGGCTGGAAACTTGAAAGAATGGGCTTGACAGTCTCGATGGTTGGGCGTGCATTTTTAAACTGGTGAAAAGCAATGATTTTATTGAGCGCCCCCTCGAGTTCACGGACATTTGTTTGCACAATCGAGGCAATATGATGAAGAATATCCCCTTCAATAAGCTGGTTTTTTTCACGACATTTTGTTTCGAGGATTGCCACACGCGTCTCAAAGTCCGGAGAGCCAACATCGGCCATCATTCCCTGTTCAAAGCGTGAAATAAGGCGACTTTCAAGCTGTGGGATGGCTTTTGGTGGCCGATCAGAGGAGATAACGATCTGTTTGTTGTTTTGATAAAGCTGATTAAACGTATGAAAAAATTCTTCTTGGGTCCCCTCTTTTCCTGTCATAAATTGAATATCATCGACCAGAAGGACATCCACCGTACGATAGCGATTTTTGAATTCCACCATGCGATTGCTTTTCAGCCCACTGATGAAATCATTGGTAAAACGTTCGCTTGTCACATACAAAATGCGTGTGTTTGGATTTTTTCGAATGAGTTCGTTGCCAACGGCTTGGAGCAAGTGAGTTTTGCCAAGTCCGACCCCCCCATAAATAAACAAAGGATTGTAAACTCCACCCGGCTGGGCACAAACAGCCTGGGCCGCGGCATGAGCAAGTTCGTTTTGTTTTCCAACAATAAAAGAGGCAAAACAGTATTTATCATTGAGGGAGAATTCGCCGGTTCGAATTTCACGCGGTTCAAAATCGCTACGCGGCTGATATTGCTGATAAGACGATTCGAGTGTTTGAACCGGAGCGGACCTTGGTTCAAGCATGGGAATCGCTTGTGGAGATTGCGGACGAGCTTCCACACGATAGGTGACTTGCCTGATTGTTCCGTTGGTGAGATCTTCAAGGGAATGCATGATTTCTCGCGCATATTTTTTCTCAAGCCACGCCTTGGTAAACATATTTGGAACACCAATAATGATGGCTTGATCACGCACTTCGGAAATAAAAGTTTGTTTAAACCATGTCGTGAAGTTTGCCTTGCTTAATGACAATTCAAGCGCTCCCAGAACAGCTTGCCAAAGTTCGTTGGTATTCATAGGGAGAGTTCCTCCTAAGAGTTACGCGTGTCAGTTTAAATCAAATGTGTACAAGTGAGCAAGTGTGTGGACCGTGCATATCAGAGTTGATTTATTGTGGATGAAATGTTAATATCTTTTTATATGCCGAAACGAACGCATCAGCCAAAAAAGAAGCAAAGAGCAAAGACTCATGGATTCCGTACGCGCATGGCGACCGCCAGTGGTCGCAAAGTGCTTAAGAGGCGGCGGGCAGATGGGAGAAAGAGATTGAGTGTCAGTGATAAGAGGTCCCATTAGTAGATTACAGACGCTATGAAGAGGATTGGTCGCAGGGCTGTTATTGAATTATGTTTTCCCAAAAGCATCGGTTGCGACATGAAAAGGACATCAAGGCGCTCTTCTTTAAAGGGAAGAGCGCATTTGGTATCAATATGTCGCTCAAATATAAGCCAAATCATCTCTTGATCTCTCGGTTCGCGATTGTGATTGGAACCAAGATCGCCAAGCGGGCTGTGGTTCGCAATCGTTTGCGCCGACAAATCCGCGGAATCATTGCTAAACACATGGGAGCAATATCTCCCGGATTTGATATAGTTTTTTTGCCGAAAAAAGAAGCGATTGGGAAGAAAAGTCGTGAGCTGGAAGTTGAAATTTTGTCAATATTTAAGCGAAAAACGCCACTTTTGCCATGAAATGGCTCTTGTTTCCAAGATGCATGATCTTACGGACGATTCGTCTTTATCAAAAGACGCTCTCTTTTGATCATGGAGTATTCAGCTTTTTATTTCCGGAGGGTTATTGTCGCTTCCATCCAACTTGCTCGCAATATGGATATCAAGCGATTGAACGATTTGGAATTTTACGCGGTGGATGGATGGCGAGTGGCCGTATTATTCGGTGTAATCCTTGGTCAAAGGGTGGAATAGATGAAGTTCCGGAACACGTTTGTTTTTAGAGGTCCCCCTTGATCTTTTTGGTAATTTCAATCAGTTTTTCATGCATAACCGCATTTGTCGCGGCCAAATTTTCGCTCGCGATTGACCACGGATTGCCGCAGTAATCAGAGACAAGCCCCCCCGCTTCTGTCACAAGAAGCGAGCCGGCGATCATGTCCCATGGATCATTTCCCGTGAGGATCACCGCATCAGCTCTTCCGGAGGCAACATAGGCAAGCATGATGGATGCAGAACCAAGCCGTCGAAAATAGGTTGTTTGTTGTTCGAGAATGGAGATGATTCCGGCGTGGGCAACGCGATGCTTGTTTTTGTAACCGCGTCCCGCAAAGAGCATTGCCCCTTGTGGAACTTGTTTTTTTGAAACGAAAACAGGAGAACCGTTCAGCATGGTTCCCTGTCCTTTTTCAGCGGCGAACATTTCGTGATGAATCGGATCATAAATGACTCCGATTTGCGTTTTTTTATCCGCAACCAACGCGAGCGCAACACCAAACAGAGGGATACTTGAAAGAAAATTGGATGTTCCATCCAGCGGATCCACAATCCATGTGGGGTTTTTTGAGATGGGCGTGTGAAGCGCATTTGGAGATTCCTCGCTTAAAATCGTATACGTGGGAAATGAGCGTGTGAGTGATTCCATGATAAAATCGTGAGAAATAAAATCAGAATCCGAAACCATTGATTGATCGTCTTTGATACGAACAATGTCAGATTTTCCGAATCGTTCACGAAGCAATTCTCCCGCTTTTGTCGCGATTTCGATCGCTATTTTGAGTTCCTGACTCATAGAGATGGCCGATGGGCCTTTAACCAAGCAATCTCACCAGTTCGCTTTTCATCTAACGGCGTTTCCAAGATGAGGTCAAGATGGGACAGTTTCGGATGAGCGACAAAATGTTCAAACGCCTCAAAACCGAGAAATCCATCTCCCAAGTGTTCATGTCGATCTTTGTGGCCGGCAAGATCGACTTTGGAATCGTTTATATGACTGACGACCATTTTTTTCAGGCCTATTTTTGAATCAAAATCGTTGAGTGTTTGTTCCAGAGTCGTTTTTGTTCGCAAATCATATCCGCTTGCAAATGCGTGTTGCGTGTCAAAACAGACGCCGATTTCTGGGCCCCGCTTCGTTCCTTCCATAAAACGTCCAATTTCATCAAACGTGTTCCCCATCACCATGCCAGCGCCGGCGGAAATTTCAATGAGAAGTTGGCATGTTCCTGTATATCCATCCAAAATCCGATCCAGACTCTCCATAACCATTGTTTCTCCCTTTTCTTTTCCAACATCCTTTGCCGATCCCGGATGGAACATCATGGCGCGACATCCCAATTGTGAGCCACGCTCCAATTCTTCGCGAAGGACGGCGATAGAACCCAAACGAATCCGATCGTCCGAAGAGGCAAGATTGATAAAATACGGGGCATGAATGTAAGCCACGTGAATTTGGGCGGTTTGCATGGCCGTCTGAAAGGCCATGGCCATCTCCGGCATGATGGGTTTTGGTTTTCCGCCCTGCGGTGGTCGTGAAAAAAATTGTATCGCTTCACAGCCAATTTTTTCACCGTTTTTTGGTGCATGCTCACTCCCTCCGGCCGCGGATACATGTGCGCCGATGTACATCTTTTTATCTTATCATGATTCCGCGCAGTCTTTCGATCACTTTTCGATTCTTTAAAATTTGCTCCACATAGTTTCGATAGCTTTCTTTTTCTTTCTCGTCTTTTACGAGTCGATTCAGTTCCTCGTTGATTTCTTTTTCCTCCACTTGAATGTTTTCTTTTTCCGCAACCGCCCGCATGACAAGCGCCACTTTGATGCGCATGAGCGCTTGGGGCGCAAAATCAATTTTTATTTGTGCAAGCGTTCTTTTTAAGTTTAAGAGATACGTTTCGAATTCAATGTTTTGAGATTCAACATGGCGCTTCAGTTCCTCGATCATTTTATTGATCTCCTCGTTGAGCAGGAGATCCGGGATATCTTCAAAACGCGATTTTTGCGTCAGTTGTTCAAGCATTTCTTTTTCCTGTCGTCTGAGTTCATCCTGCGATTTTTCTTCCTGTATGTTGTGGGCGATGGCTTTTTTCAGCGTAAGGAGGTCTTTCGTTCCCAGCGAAACAGCCAGGGCGTCGTTGATTTCCGGAGGTTGAAGATGGAAGATTTCCTTCAGGGTAATTTCAATATCCGCCTTTTGTCCCGCGAGCATTTTTTGGATGTGATCCTTTGGAAACGGAAGAGAAAATATTTTTGTTTCCCCTTCTTTGAGGCCGATCAGCTGGTCTTTGAGCCCTGGAATGTAATAATCCTCTGCAAGATAAATGGCATGATTCGCCGAAGAACCGCCCTCAATCGCCACACCGTCTTTTTTGATCTTCATGGAGACAACAACTTTATCTTGAGCCGCGACCATGCTGTCTTGCAAAGCGCGTACTTCTGTTGTCCGCATCCGCTGAAGATCGCGAAGCGCAAGGTCAATCTCTTTGTCTGTCACAACAACAGATTTTTTTTCGACGCGAAGTTTTGTGTCGTCGGCGAGTTCAAGCGTTTTTGGCATGCGTGTGACTTCTGCGGTGAAGACGAGATCATTGGCGGGGGCGAGTTTTTCAACGTCTATTTTTGGCGAACCAACCGTTTCAATCCGGTGTGAGAGAAGAGCACGAACATAAAACGACCGGACAATCGATTCAAGCGCTTCTTCCAAAATTTTCATTTCGCCAAATCGTTGTTTGACGATTTCATATCCGGCTTTGCCCGGTCGAAATCCGGGAATGTTCGCCTGCTGTGAAATTTGTGTTGCCGCTTGCTCAAGAAAAGGGTGAATTTCGCTTTGCGTCAGAGTGAAGGAAAGTTTCAGTTGATTTTTTTCGAGTTGATCGATTTTGATGTCAGGCATAACAGGCGAGATTCTTCTACACAATGAGCGCCACGATCAGAAGCGCCACAATATTCAAGATTTTAATCATGGGGTTGATAGCCGGACCCGCCGTGTCCTTATACGGATCGCCAACCGTATCACCTGTCACGGCCGCTTTGTGCGCGTCTGATCCTTTTCCACCATAGTTGCCGGCTTCAATGTATTTTTTCGCATTATCCCAAGCTCCGCCACCGGTGGTCATGGAAATAGCCAAAAAAAGTCCGGTGATGATCGAGCCGATGAGAAGCCCCCCAAGGGCTTCCGGTCCAAGTCCAAATCCGACAACCATTGGTGCGAGCACGGCAAGAAGTGATGGAGCGATCATGCGGCGAAGCGCACTTTTTGTGACAATATCAACGGCTTTGCCGTATTCGGGCTTTGCTGTTCCATCCATGATTCCTTTGATCTCTCGAAACTGACGACGTACTTCTTCGACAACCGCGCCGGCAGCTTGTCCGACCGCTTGCATTGCCATCGCTCCAAACCAATAAGTCACCAGTCCGCCAAGAAAAAGTCCCGCAATCACTTGAGGGTCAACAAGATCAAAACGAAGAGAAACGCCTTCTGCTTCAATGGCATGAATGTAATCTCCAAACAGCACGATCGTCGCCAGACCTGCCGAACCAATCGCGTACGCTTTGGTGACTGCTTTGGTTGTGTTGCCAACCGCGTCCAGCGGATCGGTGACTTCGCGCACACTGTCCGGAAGGTCTGCCATTTCCGCGATTCCGCCCGCGTTATCCGTGATCGGTCCAAACGCGTCAATCGCCACAATGATGCCTGTGAGTGAAAGCATGGCCATGGCCGCGATCGCCACTCCAAAAAGTCCAGCGAGCTGATAAGAGACAAGCATGCCAGTCATGATTGTTAAAACAGGAAGCGCTGTTGATTTCATTGAGAGCGCAAGTCCGGCAATGATGTTGGTTCCATGTCCGGATTGCGATGCGGCCGCGAGCTCTTTGACCGGTTTGTATTGTGTCCCTGTGTAGTATTCGGTAATGACAATCAAAAGCGCGGTGACCACAAGACCAATGAGCGCGCTGAAATAGACATTTGTCGGGTTGATGTTCTCGATCGCAGAGAGGAGTCGCATGGTGACCGGGTAAAATCCAATCGCCGAAAGAAGCCCTGAAACCGCGAGCCCTTTATACAACGCTTTCATGATTTTTTTGTCTGATCCGATTTTGATGAAGAACAGTCCCAGGATGGACGCGATGATGGAAACCGCACCGAGCGCAAGCGGATAGAGGATTATGGTTTGATTTCCAGAGAAAAGAAGGGACGCAAGAAGCATGGTTGCCACACAGGTGACCGCGTAGGTTTCAAAAAGATCCGCAGCCATTCCTGCACAGTCCCCTACGTTGTCGCCGACATTGTCGGCAATGACCGCGGGATTGCGCGGATCATCTTCCGGGATGCCCGCTTCGGTTTTTCCAACCAGATCTGCGCCCACATCCGCGGCTTTGGTAAAAATACCTCCTCCAAGTCGCGCAAAGACGCTGATCAGTGAACCGCCAAATCCAAGTCCGACAAGCGCACTGACATCACCTGTCACACCATAAAATCCGGCCACACCGATAATGGCAAGACCGACAACAAACAATCCTGTGACAGCACCTCCGCGCACCGCAACATCCATTGCCGACGATAATCCGCTTTTCGCCGCTTCCGTGGTGCGAACGTTGGCGCGAACGGAAACGGACATGCCAATATAACCTGCTGCGCCAGAGAGGATGGCTCCAACCAAAAATCCGACCGCCAGCGTCCAGTTCAGAACCATTCCAAGCAGAAAGAATACAACGATTCCAATAGCCGCAATCATTTTGTACTGACGAGCCATGTACGCATTTGCGCCTTCCTGAATTGCGAGCGCAATCCCTTTCATTTTACCTTCGCCTGCCGGACGCTTGAGAATCCACTGAATCAGAACCGTTCCATAGATGAGAGAAACGATTCCCGCAACGATCGCATAGGTGATAATGGACATAACAGATTCTTGAGAGAGGAATTACAGATAATAAAAATAACTTTGGTATCCTAATGAAAACAGGTAGATGTGTCAATGAAACGATGAAAAGAAATGATTGACGAAAAGGCGATTTTTGGGTACAGTGTTTCACGTTTTTATCCGTCTCTTTTATCAAACTGAAATTCAAACAATTTTTTGTTCACCTTCTGCTCGCGTTTTTACGCGGACTCATTTTGGTAAAGCGTTATGGCGGATCATGGTTGGTTACCCTGATTCAGCCCCTTTCGCAGATTGGTCGTTTTTTGGTTCGGATATTGGGGATTCCGATTTATCGATTGATTTTTTTCATCCGACGTTCTTTGGCTCAAATCATTCGGCCAACGAAACATCGTTTGCTTAGAATTATCACCAACCGCTACACGGTTCATTTTACAATGGTGGTGATCGTCTCCGGCGTGGTTTTCGTGAATGTGCAAACGCGCGATGTGCGCGCAGAGACTTTCGGACAAAAAAGTATCCTCTATTCGCTTGTGGCGGTGGACGATTCTCAAACCATTGAAGTCGTTGAAGCCACCGATCGTTTGGTCAGTACCGGAAAAAGTTTATCTTATTTGGATGATACGATTTTGGATTCGCGCGCCCATATTGATTTGAATTATTTGAACGAGTCGTATGTCTCGCCTCTTACCGGCGGGGAAGCCGTTCCGGCTCCGAGCGTGCCAAAACGCGAAACGATCGAGACCTATCTTGTGCAAGAAGGTGATACGCTCGGACAGATCGCCGAACGATTTGGATTGAATTTGAGTACCGTGCTTTGGGCAAATAATTTAACCTTCCGCAGTACGATTCAACCAGGCCAATCGTTATCCATCCTTCCCGGTGACGGCGTTTTGTATAAAGTATCTTCCGGCGACACGCTTTCACGCATTGCCAAGCGATTCAACATTGACGCGGACAAAATTTTGGCTGAAAATAAAATGGCGAGTGCGGATAAACTTCAAATCGGACAACCCTTGTTGATTCCCGGCGGGGAGCCCTTTCAAAAGGCGCCTCGTCTGACAGCTCCTATCACGAATCTGTTTACCGCTCCATCTAAATCGGTTCCCACAGATGGACGATGGGTGTGGCCAACCGATTGGCGCGTTATTACCCAGTACTATGGTTGGCGACATACCGGTTTGGACATTGACGGAGATTACACAACGTACAGTTATGCCACGCGAGAGGGAGTGGTCGTTTATAGCGGGTGGCGCGGTGGGTATGGACTGACGGTTGAGGTCGATCATGGCGATGGATATGTGACACGTTACGCGCATCATTCAAAGAATTTTGTTTCTGTTGGCGATTTTGTGACCGTCGGTCAAGCGATTGCGAGAACCGGAACAACCGGCCGATCGACCGGAACACATTTACATTTTGAGGTGATCAAAAATGGTCGTTTCCAGAACCCGCTGGATTATGTGAGATAATTGTACAAACGATCTCTCGAGACTGCTCTCATTTATGAACACTTGCGCGGATTGCAAAAATATCGTTGAAGAGTGGAATGAACGCTGTGGCAAGTGCGGTGTTCATTTAGTTTTTGAGCCGGATGAAAAACGAAAAGCGCGCTATTTGCGCGGTCCGTCGTTTGGCGCCTTGTTGTTCACGCAAGGGTGGACGATGGGTGCGCGTCTTTACCTCTGGTTTTTGTTTTCGCTTATTCCTGTGTTCGGACTCGTCGCGCTCTTTGTCTGTTTGTTTTTTGGACGCCGGTGGTCTTGGAAACATGGCGGATGGACGAGTTGGGAGGAATTTCAATCGCGCATGCGGCTCCTCGATGGGATCGGAATCATTTGGGTTGTTTTACTTATCTCGATTTATTTGTGGCGACGGTACAGTCTGTAACTTTTTCAACGGTCTCAATGCACGGAGTATCTCTCTTCTTTTCATCGGTCTTTGCTCGTAAGTCACCTAAACCGGCTCGAAATTAATTGTGCAAAGGGTCTTTATTGTTTTCCGCGTAGGCGATATTGAATCGCTTCGGCGACATGTTCTTCTTCAACGGTTATTGACCGGTTTAAATCGGCAATCGTTTGCGCGACATTTTGAATGCGAAAATAGGCGCGTGTACTGATCATACCGTTTGAAAATGCGCGATCAAGCAGTTCTTTTGCAGGCGTCGAAATGATCGGCGCCTGTTTTAATTCACATCGAGCGGCTCGAAAAAGGCGCGCCTGCAACACACGTTCCTGCACTTTTTGCGAGGGTTCCGGTTTTGTCATTTCGTTTAGATCTTTCATTGCAATGTTTGGGACATCAATGACAAGATCGATGCGATCCAACAAAGGTCCTGAAACACGACGCTCGTACACTTGGATTTCGCGCGTATCACACTCACAACGTCTTTTAGGATCATTCAAATACCCGCACGGACAGGGATTACGCGTTGCAAGAAGTTGAAAACGCGATGGAAAAGTGACAGCACCGGCGGCACGCGCGATCGTAACGCTTCCATCTTCAATGGGCTGGCGCAGACTTTCCAGCGCGTGACGTCCAAATTCCGGCAATTCATCAAGAAAGAGAACGCCGTGATGGGCAAGGGAAACTTCGCCAGGCGTTGGCCAAGTTCCCCCACCGATCAAAGAAACGGATGAGCAGGAGTGATGCGGATTTCGAAATGGACGAATAAATGAAAGTGAACCACCGGCCGATTTTAACATGGCGATGGAGCGAATGGTGGCAACCTCAATGGCCTCTTGATACGAAAGTGGAGGAAGAATGGATGGCAACGAACGTGCGAGCATTGTTTTTCCGGTTCCCGGCGGTCCTTGCAGGAGGAGATGATGATCGCCAACAGCTGCGATTTCCAATCCACGCTTTGCAAACGTTTGCCCCTGAATTTGCGAGAAACAGACTTCTGCGGCTTTTGTCATTTCCGGCGGATGAAACGACGTTGGTTCTATTTGTGTGTAACCTAGTAAATGATCCGTAAGCTCTTTGAGCGAATCAACCCCAAATACCTGTATGTCCGGAATGAGTGCGGCTTCATTTGCATTTTGTTTCGGGACAAAAAGGAGCGGCTTCTCTTGCGTTTTTGCCATCGTCGCAACGGATAAAACACCCTGCACCGGGCGTACCTCGCCGTGCAATCCGAGTTCTCCCAAAATGACCACACTTTCTATGTTTGTGGTTGGAATATCTCCAGATCTGGCAAGAATCGACAGAGCGATGGGAAGATCGTAGATGACTCCTTGTTTGCGAAGATGTGCCGGGGCTAAATTTACGGTCACGCGACCTCTGGGAAATGTGAAACCGCTGTTTCGTATAGCGGATCGAATACGATCGCGCGATTCTCGAACAGAAATATCCGGAAGACCCACAATCGTGAATTGCGGGATTCCTGACGCTACATCCGTTTCAACCGAAACAGGGACGGATTGCACCCCGTAGATGGCAGCTGATGTGATGGAAAACATAAAACCTCCCCGTTTTGTTTCGGGGAGGTTTAAATCCAACTTGACAAGATCGTATCAAACTTCGATCGGTTTGTCAACCGGTTTGTGTATTGAAGAAAAAATAAGCAAAGCGACAACACCAAGCACAATGATGACATCTGAAAAATTTATTGCGCTTCTCCCAAAAAAGACAATATAATCCACTGCAAATCCATAGGCGATTCTGTCATAGAAGTTTCCTAATGCTCCAAGGATGATCACAAGACAAGAAAAGGCGATATCCGGACGCGATGATCTGGTTTTCCAGGCCGTTCGTATAAGAAACACGCCGATGAGAATGGTCATGGCAATCACAAATTCAAGACGAAACGGGAGATCAAAAGCCAGTCCAAAGTTTTTATGCACCGTAAAATCAATAAGCGTCGGTTCCACAAGCGGTGTTTCGTTTTGAAAAATGTTCAGGGCTTGCGCTTTGAGCCATTCATCAACAACGACCACAACCAAAACCGGTAAAAGAAGCCAATAAATGCGAAATTTGCTGTTTGTCACACTTCTTGAGTCAGTGTTTTTTTGCATTGGATACAGGAAGTGGAAGTTGGACGGGCATCCAGTCGGCGCTCATCAATTTCTTGACTGCAGTATTTGCAAATCCCATAGGAACCGCTTGCTATGGCCTTTAGTGCCGATTCAACATCCCGCAGGGCTTTTTCAAGTTCTTCCTCCAATGAGAGATTGTCAGAAAAATTCGCAACTTCTGACGCATTTTCATCCTCTTTATCTCCAAAATTTTGAAAATCCGCAGTAAAGTCCGTTTCTTTCGCTTGTGGGTTTCGATGGGCAAATCGGGACAGTTCAGCCGTGAGGCGTTCTTTTTCTGATTTAAGCAAATGTTTGATTTTTGCTATAAAATTTTGATCCATATCTTGATTTCATTACATTACGCGGACAGCTTACCAGTATTTCTTTTTAAAAAAAAGAGGGGCTACAACCCCATAACCATGTTAGTAATGGGCTGAGCCCCAGAGAATTGGAGATGGTTTTGGAGGTGTCGGGTTTTGAGCTCGAAAGTTCCAGCACAAAACTCGACACCCTTACAACACGCTTTTTCCAATTCATTGCGTGAACACACCTCTCTACCATTTCATGGTTTTACCTGCGGTGAATCCAAAGGATTCAATTATTGCGGGCGAACCTAGATATGTTTCGATTTTGTTTTTGTTTTTGATATCGAAACAGTAGAGCGGCGAGACGTTTTCCGAAGATCGCACAGGCGTGGGGTGCCTGTAGACAAAAAGTCACGCGGTTTCGGAAAACCTCCCAAGAGTGTGTAGAAAGAACGAACGATCATTGGATGACCGTACACACATACTATCAGAAAAAAATTATTTGGTCAATCAATTGATTTTGTCTCATTTTAGTCAAAAAAGAACAATGATGTAGACAAAAGTTGTTCAATGTCAGTTGTTATGTCGAAAAGTTATCCACAGATTTGTAAGTTTATCTATAGTTTATCCACAGCTAAAAGCACAGGTTGAGTTTTAATCCTCTTTGTGTGTACTCAATTCCTATCGTACTGAAACGATCAGATAATAAATACAGGATATCATTGGAATAATGGTTCATTTGATATAAATCTGATGCAAAAAATTTCTTTAGAGAGAAAAAGCCAATATTTGCGTCACACGGCATCAACATTTTTTCTTTTTTATCCGGACGAAGCCACAAACGGATCGTTTCTTCATTGTCTGAAAGAATAAAATTGTCGTTTTTGCTTAAAAATAGGGAAGATGTTCCTGTTGAGACACGGTGGAATTCTCTCCCCTCAATCGTTCTTTCTTCAATGGGAACAATGGATGGATCCGAAATAAGCTCATTGGCAACGGATCCGTCCTTCAAATACATTTTCGTAACCGTCGGATTCCTCAAAGCGACCGCGGTTCTGATGAATTGTGTGCGCCGCTCGCTGTCAAGTTCGCTTTGCGATTCGATGAGAAAAGACGGTTGTTCTAAATTTGTGAGTACAAAAACTCCATTTTTTTCCAAAATCTCTTCAAAAATGCCTTGTAAAGATTCTTTGAGCAGTGGATCAACAAGGCTTGAGAATACTCCAACGGTTTTTTTCAGCATTTCCGCATTTGATAACACAGGCGTAGACAAAACAAAATAGGCGTTTGAAGGAACGGATTGCACTCCACCTTCCACGGAGTTGAAGATTTTTTTCGGGAGTTCAATCGTGATTTGTTTACTTGAAAATGTTATTTTCGTTGTTTTTTTGGCTCCCATTTCAAAATAAGCGCCAAGTATTGCTGAAAAAGATGGCAAAAGATCTCGCATGGCTCGTTTTTGCTTTATTCCGCTGATCGGTTGTAGTTTTTCAGAAAGGAGAATGACTCCTGCTTTCACTTCCTGAACAACCACATGTTTTGCATCTAGCAGTTTGTAGGGCAGTTTGGATGGAATCGTTCTTATCGCAATCGATCTTGTGCCATCCTCATTAAAAAACCAACCCATTTCGCCATAACTAAAACTTGCAACATCTTCAAGGGTGAGGTCGCGACTGGAGATCAGAGGAATCGTGCCCAAACTTTTCTCCAAGATCGGCCATGTTTTTTTATTGATCAGCAGTTGAATCGCCATTTTTGTTCCATCCGGCGCGGCGGCAAAAACAGTATTTCTTGTGAACCATAAGGTGATGATGTGAATACAAACAAAGGTGAAAACGAAAAAAGAGCCCACGGAAATCCAAACAACCGACCGAGAGCGGCGGGTTGTTTTTTGGTAGCGCGCAAAGGGAATGTGGAGCTGGTTTTTCATTAGACCTTTTTCAAAATGAGCTCACAGCCGAAAAACAAAAGATTCGAGCGAAAGCTGAAGGTCTATTGTCGTTTGTGTGGCGGCTTGCGTTCCGGGTATTTATTTCCAGGCGCGTCTTTCATGGACAAGCTCATACGTCCATCGGATCCGATTTCCATGATTTTCACCATAACCTCATCTCCCATTTTTACGATGTCAGAGACGCTCTCAACACGCCATGGCGCCATCATGCTGATATGAACCATTCCGTCTTTTTTTGGCAAGAACTCGACAATCACTCCAAAATCCATAATACGAACGATTTTTCCTTTGAAAATTTCGCCGACTTTTGCTTCGCGTGTGAGTTGTTCGATCATTGTTTGCGCTTTTAAAGCGCCAGCGGCATCGGTGGAGGTAATCATGACCAGCCCATCATCTTCAATGTCGATCGCTTGTACGCCTGTCGTGGCGATAATTTCGTTGATCGTCTTGCCGGAAGGACCGATAACGTTTCCGATGAGTTCAGGATTGATGCGCAGGGTAATGATTCGTGGAGCATAAGGGGAGAGTTCAGGACGTGGAGCCGCAATAATGCGTTCCATGGCGTCGAGCACTTGCAGGCGCGCTTCTTTGGCTTGTTGAATCGTCTGTTCAAGGATTTCAAAAGTAATGCCATCTGTTTTTGTATCCATCTGGATCGCTGTGATGCCTGCGCGCGTTCCCGCAATTTTGAAATCCATTCCACCTTTTCCGTCTTCAAGATCTTGAAGATCCGTAATCACTTTCCACTTTCCCTCGGCATTTGTGGCAAGACCCATGGCAATTCCGGCGACCGCAGCTTTGATCGGGAAACCGGCATCCATCAGCGCGAGCGTGGAGCCACAAGTGGAACCCATGGAACTTGAACCGTTTGACCCAAAAACTTCTGAAACCACGCGAATCGTGTAGGGAAATGTTTCTTTGTCAGGCATCATAGGCAGAAGCGCTTTTTCTGCAAGCCCACCATGACCAATATCGCGCCGCGAAGGGCCGCGCATGGGTTTCACTTCTCCAACGGAAAAGGGAGGAAAATTATAATGATGGAAATACCTCTTTTTCCCAACTTGTTCCATGCCATCAAGCGTTTGTTCATCTCCCGGCGCGCCAAGGGTTGCCACAGAAAGCACTTGCGTTTCTCCGCGCATGAAATGCCCACTACCGTGAAGACGCGGCAGAACAGCCACCTCACAGACCAACTCGCGAATTTGTGTGATGGATCGTCCGTCCACGCGACATTCTTCTTCCAAGATGGCTCTTGACACTTCCTCTTCCAAAATCGTTTCGACCATCTCGATTCCAAAGTGTCTTTCGTCTTCCTCAACACCTTGTTCGATGAGAAATTGTTTGGTTCTTTCTTTGAGTGTTCGTTTTTGATCCGTGCGCTGTGATTTGGTGGCTTGCGGCGTGCCAAAGAAAAGTTCTTTTACCTGTTGCCTGATAGAGGGTACTGCCAAATTCTCCACGCGAATTTGTGCATCGGATTTTTCCGGAACGAGACGTTGTTTTTGTTTTCCAACGGCGCTTCGGACTTCTTCGATCAGTTTGATGGGAATGTCGATATGTTTTTGTCCGAAGGCGAACGCACCAAGCAAGATATCTTCCGGCGCTTCGTTTGCTCCCGCTTCCACCATGATGATTTTTTCTTTTGTGCCGGCAACGGCAAGTTCAAGCAAAGATTTTTCGCGTGCTTGGTAAGTTGGATTCATGACCCATTCCCCACCGATTTGTGCCACCCGAATACATCCGATCGGCCCATTCCACGGGATATCGCTGATATGAAGGGCGCAAGAAGCACCGATCAGTCCCAGAATATCCGGATCGTTTTCTCCATCAAACGAAAGCGCGGTTACGACCACTTGAACTTCATTTCGCATGCGGTCATCAAACAAAGGCCGAATGGCACGGTCAATAAAACGAGCGGTTAAAATGGCTTCATCAGTGGGGCGCCCTTCTTTTTTGATAAATCGGCTTCCCTTAATACGCCCGGCGGCGTACAGTTTTTCTTCATATTCCACCATGAGCGGAAAATATCCCATGCTTTCGCGCGTTTCACTGCTCATGGTTGCGGTGGCAAGCACCACGGTGTCGCCGTATTGAACGGTACAAGAACCACCGGCTTGATGCGCGAATTTTCCCACTTCGATCGTGAAAGTTTTTCCTCCCCATTGTGTTTGGAATGTTTTTTTGTTGTACATAGTCAGATAAGAGACCTGTGACTTAACTTTCATCCATTTCATTGATCGTTTCTATCTCATTTGTCATTTCTTTTTCATTATTGGTGATTTTTCCAACCGGTCCAATCAGATATCGTCGTTTATTTTGTGAGAGATCCGTGTAATCATCAACGTAGCGAATGAGGGCGGATGATGTTGTTTCACCAAACGCCATCACCTCTGCAATACGGCCTCGGCTCTGGATATATTCGATGAGTGGAATGAAATCGCCATCGCCTGAAACCAGAACGACGACATCAATGATATCAAGCATTTGGACGATATCCATAGCAAGCCCCACGTCCCAATCCGCCTTTTTTTTGCCAGAGGCAAATTCCATCAGTTCTTTTTCACGCGTTTCAATCCCGGATTTTTGAAGCGCATCTAAAAACGGTTGTTCCGAAGCTTCTTTTGTATTCACGACGTATGCCATAGCTCGAATAAGACGGCGGCCGGCAATTCCATCTTCCACAATGCCTTTGAAATTTACTTTGCGCTGAAACAGATAGCGAGCGCTGTAATACATGTTTTGCGTGTCGATAAAAACGCCGACACGTTGGTCTTTATGTTTAAACATAATGGTCAAAAAGCTAACACCCCGCCGAGTGGCGGGGTTTTTTTATTTCAAATCTAAATTTTTTTTCACTTTCAAAAATGCTTTTTCATCCTCGCGTTCGAGATATTTGAGCAGACGGCGGCGCTCATTTACTTTTTTGATGAGTCCGCGACGGGAAGAAAAATCTTTCTTATGGGTGCGCATGTGCTTGGTCAGTTCCTCGATTTCAGCCGTAAGAATCGCGATTTGCACTTGAGGGGAGCCCGTATCTGAAGCGTGGGTGCGGAATTTTTCAATAACCTTCTGTTTCTTTTTGATGTTGAGCATAGGAGGGGGTGTTGAGAGGTCTGTGTATTTCATGCGATCAGCCAAGATTTGGAGCTCAATCCGGATCCGAGCTGTCGTCTATTGGATTTATGGGCAAAGAATAAAGAATAAATGCCAAGATGTCAATAAATCTGTTTTTTCAAAAAAACCTCCCAACAGCGGTTGAGAGATTGAGCGAGAGGATCAGGGGTTGGTCAGATTCTGCTTGTGCTCGGCAAGAAGTGTCTTGAGTCCATCGCCGACCTCCATGCCGAGCTTGAGGCCAAGACGATTGAGTTCCCCCTTGATCTCCAGGAGGCGCTTCCTGCCGAAGTTTTTGGTTCGTAGCAACTTCGGCTCGGTCCACTGCACGAGCTCACCAATGAGCACGATGTTCTCGTTGGACAAACAGTTAAAAGCAGCCACCGAGAGTTCGAGCTCGTCCACACCGCGAAGGAATTCAGCGAGGTTCATGCCCGGTTCGATCACAACGGGCTGTTGCGCCGCTTCCTCAGCCGCCTTCCGCTGGGCAAGCTCATGCTGCAACGCGTTGCCGACTGGATCAGCACACTGGCAGGTCTGGGATTTTTAGACAACTTGTCTGTGCCCGGGTAAGCTGAAAGCA
>CAYJVQ010000007.1:0-18564 GCA_964373605.1 uncultured Gammaproteobacteria bacterium
TCGCTCAGAATGACAGAGACACAGACGATCTCTTTTTTCACTGAATGAAGTATCAATTTGTAGATAACCCACAATGAGTTCTATGTTTCGTCAGTTTCGTCGAGAAATAACAAAAGACACGGAATACTTTGATGTTCTGCTGTCGCGTATTGAACACGACTTAGAGCTTTCTGATCGCGCACAGGCCATGTTGCACGCGTGTGCAAGATCCGAGCCGCTCATCGCGGAAACGCTTCAGACGCCGCAAGACATCCGTTATCATGCGGAGGGACCGACCGTTTTCGATCATCTGCGCCTCATGCTCATGAGTCTTTATGCGATCGTACAGGGTAAGTTGAAGCTGACGCACGTGGAAGAATTAGCTCGTCTCAAGGGCTACCGGCACGAAGTGGAAGAACTTGAAAATACGATCCGCGAGCACGCGTCTTGGTTTGAAGCTTTCATCCTGGTTCACGATGTTGCCAAATGGAATGCCGTCGGATTTCGATCACCGGAGCCGTCGCGCGGTGCGCAACTTGGATTCAATTTGGAATTAACCTATGAGCCGCAAACCGATTTGATCGCGCGTGCGAAGATGCGGCAACAGTATCTTGATCTCTACCGTGATTTTGAAGCCAAGCATCCTCACGAATCCCCGCGCAAAGTTCAGTCGCTGTTTTATCTTGAATATGAAATCGAGGTGAAGTATCCGCATCACGATCGTTTGATTCATGCTCCCGTGTATCATCAGCTCCTTCAGCGTTTTGCTCTCGCGCATCAGCTCTCCGATATTCATGCTTCCATGCTTGAGGATATCGTCAGTCGTCATCTTCGGTTTTTTCAATTTAAGAAAGTTTCAAGCGGCACAATGGAACCGTTCATTCATCTCGCGCGCGAGCGCGGATATGACGCAGGCGAATTCGTTGATTTTATTCAAGGGGCTGTTTTACTCGATTTTGTCTGCGGATCCGTTCGATTGTCCGCGCACGGTTACTGGCATGAGATTGATCTCTTGGTGAATGCCCTGAAAGCAGAGCATGAGGCCAATCCGAGTCTGCGCGCTGAAAAACTTCAGACTCGTGCACAGCAAGAGCATCGGCGTCGATTGCGTGTTTTTCAAGAGGTTGGGCTTGACGGATTATCGTTGATGGAATTGCTCGATGCAGAGCCGGGACCGGAGTTTGGGAAGATTCTGCGCCGCGTGCAAGCGGCTGTGTTAGGGCAAAGTCTTATGCCGACGTTTGAAAAAAAGATCGACGATGAACTGGCGAGGCGTGCGGGGGAGTATTATAAAAAGACGTTTGAAACGGGGGAGTAGAGCTTTCCTATGATTGTTTCACTTAAAGGTTCGGTCATCCATCACGGCGTTGGGTTTGTGATTATTGAAAACGCCGGTATTGGATATCGCGTGCAGGTTCCGGAAGATCGCGCGCATCAGCTTCACGGGGATGTTTTTTTGTATACGCACGAAGTGATTCGTGAGAGCGAACGCGAATTGTTTGGGTTTTTAACCGTTGAGGCGCTTGAGCTTTTTTGGAAGCTTATCCATGTGTCCGGAGTCGGTCCCAAGAGTGCGCAAAAAATTGTGTTCACCAATCAGACCGAAAAGGTGAAAGAGCGGATCATGGCCGCGGACCTATCATTTTTGACGAGTGTTCCCGGAATTGGAAAAAAGACGGCGCAAAAGATTATCTTGGAATTAAAAGGAGTGCTCGCTCAAGAACCTGTGATTTTGACAGCGGATCAGGATGCGCTTGAAGCGCTTGTCGCACTTGGATATCCACGCAAGACTGCCGAGCAAGCACTCGCCGGGCTTGATGAACAGGAGACAACAGAAGGAAGAATCAGAACGGCACTCAAGTTGTTAGCAAAAAGATAGCTTATCGTCCCGAGTGACGATATTTTGAAGTATGTGGCAACGATTAACGAGTCAACTCACCAAACACACATGGGATCGCTTTGTGATCACACACGGTCCGAGGTCGGGTCGGTTTTTGCAATCATGGGAGTGGGGGGAGTTTCAAAAGGCGGTCGGTGAGACCGTGGAGAGGTGGGTGTGGGAGGAAGAAGACAAAGGAGAAAGTGAGAGAGGGGGATTAAAAGGTCTCGCACAGGTGATGGAAAAAAAAATCTCGGGATTTGGTTCGTACGCGTATTGTCCACGTGGCCCCATCATGATGAATGAGTTTGTACAGGCAATGATTGATCTTTCACAACAGAATCCTGCTTTCGTGTTTTGGCGCGTAGATGTGCCGATCATCGTCGTACCTTCCACACAGGGTTTTCACAAAACCATCGATCTGCAACCGGCGATGACACGGATGACGGATCTCACCATGACTCCTGAAACTTTGTTTGCCTCTCTCCATCACAAAACGCGTTACCATATTCGGCTGGCGGATCGTCATGGCATTCACACGCGTTTTGATTTGCGTGATCTTAGCGAAGTCTGGCCATTGTTTGAACGGACCTCCTCACGGGGTGAGTTTCGATTGCATGACAAATCGTATTATGAGCAGATGCTTGCATCACTTGATACGAGCGTCTGTCGAGCGTTTTTAGCGAGCGCATGGTGTGAGGATACGCCGGTGGCGGCGACGATCATGATTGATTTTGGCGATGTGAGAACGTATGTGCACGGAGCTTCCTCGTATGAACATCGGTCTTTGATGGCGCCACATTTTTTACATTGGAAACTCATCAAGGACGCGCAACAAAGCGGGCTAACCAGCTATGATTGGTGGGGTGTGAGTCCGAAACAGGAGTCCAACCATCCATGGGTAGGGGTGAGCCGGTTCAAACGTTCGTTTCCCGGCGAAGAGATCGTCTATCCGGGGACGTATGATTTGGTGAAAAGGTCGGCTTGGTATACGTTGTATCGGCTCGCGCGATGTTTACGGCGAGCGATCTAAAAGGTTTCAGGATGATAAACAGCATGGTTTCGGCTTGGTAGCTCAGATGGATAGAGCGTCTCCCTCCGAAGGAGAAGGTCACAGGTTCAAATCCTGTCCAGGCCACCAGGAGTGTAAAAAATGTCTTAAAATAGGTTTTTCTTACTTGATAACCACGCCTTTTCCTGTTGCCTCTTTGTCCAAAGGCAATTCCGTTGTGACAAGTGGTTGGGTAGAGTTCGTTTGAGTTTTCGTTGTCAGGTCCGTTGCTTCCAATGTCGTTTGATTGGTCAGTTTCATGAACTTACCCACATCCGCAGATTTAGGAGTGATGGCCACGTCAAACCAAGTCTGCGCTTGCTTGATGTCTTTTGGAAGTTTGGATATTTGCCAACGAACTTGTCGCGTCGTTGGATTGTACGAGAGAATACCGATGTCTTTTCCCGATGTTTCTTTCCAAATGACATCTTGCGGAAGAATCGTTGACACTTCCACATTTCCCAGATCATGCAAGGAGTTCTTCAAATTCCAAATCACGCGATAGGACGTTGTGACACCCACACGTGGAGGAAGATCACCCGTCCCGACGGGTGTCCCATCGTCTGCAAAGTAAAGGGCGTAGGCATCGAGTGAGACGTTTGACACCAGAGAGATTTGAATCGGTGTCGCTTCAATGGTGCGCGTTCCAATGATGGATCCGACGCGCGCGACATCCATCGAAAGAGAAACGATGAATGCGTCCTTACTCTCTGAATTTATGGCAATTAAAGGAAGCGTAAAATCGATCACACCTTCTTTCCCCGGTTCGAGTTTTGCGAGGCCTTTCTTTTGATCCTTGCTCCACTTCACCCTGTTTCCGTTTCGAACGCCGTCTGAAAGATTTGCCTGTTGCCAATCGATCGGCGTTTTTCCATCGATCGCCACATTCAAGGTAAAAGCGATCCCTTCGACCGGTTCACTGCCGGGATTTTTATAATCGATCGAACCTCGAATGGTTTTTCCCGGCAACACGGTTTGATCTTTATCCGATCCGTCCAAAATGAGACGGAAACTCACGGCGCCGCCAAGAACATCCGTTTTCACCTCTGCCTTTGTTTGTTCAAAAAAGTTTTCTTCATTCATGAAGCCAACGCGCGCACCTAGGGACAATTCTCCGGAAGCGGTGGAAGTGAATGTCCCGATGAGCGAAATATCTTTTACTTCACCCGGTTCCAAAGAGGGGATTTCCCAAACTATTTCTTCTTTGTTTAATTCAGGCGTGGATTTTTCAATCACAAAATCCGCTGGCAATGCCGGGATGACGCGCAGGTTGAAGACCGGTTCTTTTCCGTTGTGTTTTAGTTTGAGGATGTAATCAACAGGATCGCCGGCCAACGCTTTTTCCGGTCCGGTCATCGTCATTTCGATCGTCGATTCTTTGATTTCAATACTTTTGCTTTCGATCTCTTGAAATTCAGAACTGAAGTTGGCCGGTTTGTAGGTGAAGAGAGTTTGGATGCGCTGGGTGCTTGGAACCTCCGAGAGGAAAATGCCTTTGATCGTTATGGAACCGTCTGATTGCGGTGTCAGAGATCCGATCGTCCATTGCCATTCTTCCGTTGGTTCCGGCATCGTCGAGGTGATATGAAAGCTGTTTGGAAGATTCAGTTTCATGTCGAGCGCGGCGATGGGCACGTCGCCGGTGTTTTCATAACGAATGATCACCGTCGTTTCTTCTCCCGATCGAATCGGTTCTTGCGTTTCGATTTTGACCGACAGTGTTTCGTTTCCGTCAAACAGTCCGCGTGTAAAGAGAAAAAATCCTCCCCAAGCGAACACAGAGAGAACAAACAAGACCCCAATCGTTTTGAGAAGGAATGAGGTCAGGCCGGAAGTTTTTTTTCGTGAAAGTTTCGTCAGATCCGGGAGTTTTCCATCGTTTCCTCTGTAGATGGTGCGTAGTTCTTGACGAAATTCTCGTGTGGATCTTCGTTTGTGTCGCATAGAGGATACGCCTTGAAACCTCAATCTATTTTAGCAAGAGAGCGAAAAACGCATCGGTCTTGTTATCAAAGACGAGACTTGAGAGGTCATTGGATTTCCAAACAACCTCTGTTTTTTCCGGCAGAGAAACGGAAACGGTTGTGATACGATCGACAATGCCAGCTTGTTTTTGGATCGTCAATGAGTAAGCAGAGGTCGGTTCAATCCCCATCGCGGTTTTCAGGCGCTCTTCCCATCCTTGTTCATTTTCAAACAGACCAAAGGGAAGTCGATAGCGATAGCTGACGGTCTCTGTTTCTCCCGGAGCTGTGAAAACCCAGTTTCCAAAAACGGTTTTGCCGTTCTCTTCATAAAGAGTTGTTCCGCTTTCTGCGTGGATCGTGGATGTGGCCGCGGCGAATTGAAGATCATCATCAAAAATCCAGTCTTCCTCCGGCATTTCAAACAAAGAATCATCAAGCGTGCGAAATCCGCGAGCCTCGATGAGCTCACTTCCTTTTGGCACATATAGACGCAGGTAATCCACGTTATTGACACCGGTGAACGCGACGCCCTTCAAACCATGGTGTGTGCGTTTGATCGTGACGGTATTGATGATCGAATCGTCATCTTGAATTTCAATCGCGAGATCAACTTTTTGTTCGATCACGCCGTCGGTTTTGCCGCCACCCAAATTGGAATCAACGAGCAGGAGATAATCGCGGTTTGCCGGTTCGATCGCCCCTCCCCAGTGTTGGTTTAAAATGGCACGTTGCGTTTTTTCATCAGCGGAATAAAGTTGAATCTCTTTTTGCGCGAGTCCGGTTGAAAGATGGTCGATGAGCGCGAGGAATTTTTCTGGATCGGCCTCCAGGGTGCGTTCGACCAGTTTGGGAGCGAGATCACCGATAAATTGTTTGGGTTTGTTTTCCCCTCGATCGTATTCAAGCTCAACAATGGTTTGCGCTTCAAACAAAAAGTTTTCGGAATCAATGGTACGTCCGTACGCCGGCATTTCGATGGGTCCCAGAAGACCGATGAGATCCGCAACATAGGTGGCATTGACGGCAATGACTCCGTCCACACTTGGTCCGCCCGCATCGCGGTAAAATTCGATGATTTGACGCGCACTGGTTGGAAAGTCAGGAAACCAATTGGCATCTTGAAATTCCCAACGAGCGCTGAGAATTTGCAGTGGTTGCGGAGCCAGACGAGACTCGCGCAGAAGACCTTGCAGATCATAGGTTCCGCCACTGGGCACAAAAAGATGTTCCATCACCCCGTTTCGAACTTTGAGCTCTGCGAAACTGCCCATGAACCCGCCTGTTGCGCGTATTTCCGTATTGTTTTGGAAAACGAGCAAATAACGTTTTGTCGAATCACCTCCCAGAATTTGTATGGCCAGATCACTCAATTCATCGAATTGAGAAAGGGTTTGAACGATCGTTGGCAGACGGTTTTGCAACGGCAAAAATGTTTGTTGATATTCTTGTGGAATTTCGGCAACCCCGATGTTTTGTAAAAGTTGATTCGCTTGTGTGAGATGGGGAAGCGTTGTGCGCAAATACGATTGGATCAGGCGAATACGCGAGACCGGTGTCGGATTTGTTTCGCGTGCGATGGCGCTCATGGCTTTGGTGAGATAGGATCCTGCCGCGGTGAGATGTTCGCCTGCCGCCAAGAGAGCTTTCCCTGCGGCAAAGTGTGATTGCGTTTTTGGAATGACGGAGAGCAAAAGAGAGGTCCCAAGACCCAGCTCTTCAATGGACGTTTGGGCTTTAGAAAATCGCACTCCTGCCTGCGAGAATGATTCCGAATCGGTGGCGAATCTCAAAGAGGAAAACGCTTCTTGCGAGATGAACTCAACTTTGGATTTTGTTTGCTTGAGCCCACTGACCACATTCATGGCGTGCAAGGGCAAAACAAACACAAAGGAGATGAGGACAAAAACTCCAACAGGACGCAGAAACGGAGTGAATTTTGAACCTTGCCGTGTTTCGTTTGAGGTCATGATGGGTTTCAAGATGATGTCCCTATCAAGCTCAACCAGTTCGCTTTCATCCGTCTCGTTTAATTCTTCTTCAGGGAGATCAAAGTAACTGAAGATGTTTTCCGGTGATTTTTTGGGAAGAAAAGCATCCGGAAGGATCGATTCTTGATTGGGTAAACGAATATCACCCATTCTTTCGACCTCGTCTTTTCTTATCCGTTTTTTCATGAGGATCCATGGCTCCGTTTTTCGAGTGAGCAAATCTTCGCGTATCTGCGACAGGATATCTTGTTTTTTAAGCGTCAAGGCATCACCCGGTTCTTGTGGCGAGATGCACGGATGTGTCATCGCCGGATGAAGAAGGTTGAGGCGGATAGGAACTTCTTGATCAGGAATGATGTTTAATGTCTCCTGCGTGGATTTGAGGTTGATGACGAATGGCGAGAGATCATGTCTTCCTTGCCGAATCGTGAGTTCGCCGGTATCGATAGGGATCGGGATCATTTTGATGGCGGACACCAAACGGGCGCGTTTTTTTGTGCGTTTTGGGGTTTTGGAGGATTTGGTTGTTCGCTTTGGTTTAGCTGTGCGCACACGATTGGTAGACACGAACCGTTTCTTGAGCCATTCTCTTCCAAGAATAGCGTTTGACTTGATGAGATCCTTTTTGAATCAATTCCATGCGTTTTTTATTGTCTTTGAGAATGGAGGCGATCATTTTTGCCATGTGTTGAGGATCTTTTGGTGAGAAAAAAATCGCGCTCTCTCCCAAAACTTCATGAAGGACAGGAATATCGGAACAGACAACCGGAACACCGTTTTTCATGGCTTCAAGGGCAGGAAGTCCAAAGCCTTCGATCCGAGAGGGAAAAAGATAGGCACTCGCGCCGGCATAGAGTGTGGCAAGTTCGGAGTCGTTTGGATTTCGCACAAAAGAAATAAATGAAGTGGCGGTGCAGGTTTGCGATTTTTGTTCCAATTGGCGTGAGAAGAGATCGTCTTGTCCTGCAAAAATCAGGTGGAGATTCTGGAAATCAGGTTGAAGCAGATCAAAGGCGTTGAGCAGTGTGTGGAGATTTTTGTGAGGATAGCTGTTGCCGACATAGAGAAGGTAGGGGAACGGAGGACATGGGAGCACAGGAGAGGGCAGAGAGGTGACGCCTTCGTAAATCACCGAAATTTTTTTTTCAGAGACGTCGGGGAAGTGTTTGAGAATTTCCGTTTTCGTTGCGTTTGAAATCGTCATGATTTTTTTTGATGCGTGAACGGCATGAGAGAGCACTCGTTTGAATCCCGCATATTTGAGGGCATACACGATTGGATGACGAGTGGTGGCACGTGCGCTTGCGGGTTCTTCAAGCAAGATTAAGTCATGAATGGTGACGACAAACGGGGTTTTGAGACGTATCGGAACGTTCCAATGAGGAAAATGGACAAGATCAAGGTGTTCTTGATCAATGAGTTTGGGAAGCAGACATTGTTCACGAAGTGTGTACCAATGAACATCCGCTTTTTTTTCTTGGAAGAGACCTGTTTTTTGATTGTTGCTGTTTGAGATTTGTTTTTTAAACAAAAGATAACGGTTCTTCGAGTCGACATGAGGCAATTCTTTCACCAATTGCTCTATGTACCGACCAAGACCGCTTCCCCCCACGCTTTGACCGCCCATTCTGGCATCGATGCCGATTCGCATAAGTGTAGTATATCAAAAAATCCGGAGTTTGTGCCCAGGATGTACACAAGCGGTTATCTGACGAGTTTTTCAAATATCTCTTGTGTTTGTTTGGCTGATTTTTTCCATGAAAATTCGGACGCGCGCACAAGCCCTTTTTCTTTGAGATGTTGTTGCAGTGGTTGTGATCGTAAAAGCTGAAACAACGCATCAGACAAATCTGTGGAATTGTAAGGATCGATGAGCAATGCGGCGTTTTGAGCAAGCTCCGGAAGGGAAGATGTGCGGCTGGTGATGACGGGTGTTCCGCTTGCCATGGCCTCCAAAACGGGCAGACCGAATCCTTCATAAAGAGACGGCCAGGTGAGTACCATCGCGCTTCGATAAAATGCGGGTCGATCCGCGTCCGGGATGGATCCAACATGGCGTACCCAATTTTTCACCTCGCGTTTTTTCAGATGGCGTTGCAGATGAGCCGATCGCCAACCCCATTTTCCCACAAGGATCAATTCGAGGTCATCGTGCGTGAACGATCGGTACTGTTTCACGCCTTCAATGATTCCCAGAACGTTTTTTCGCGGTTCCAGCGTACCGACAAAAAGGGCAAATCGTTTTGGAAGTTTGTATTTTGAGCGTATTCCGTGGTCGCGCGCTTCCATTTTTGGTTTAAAGATCGGATCCACTCCATGGGAAATGGTTGAGACACGGCTCTGTTCAATTCCAAATACGTCTTGCACGTCTTGTGTCGTGGAATTCGAAGGAGTGAGAATGTGGCGCGATTGTTCTATCAAGCGTTCAGGGTTGACCGCCTTGTGCCAAAGCTGCATTTTTCGCGAATAAAATTCCGGAAAAAATTTCCACGAAAGATCATGAATCATTAAGAGGGTCGGAAGGTCTTTGGGAAGAGAAACGATGTTGAGGTTTGGAAGAAAAATGAGATCAACGGGATCGTGGACGTGCCAGTTCAGTGTGGGATGATGAAGGAAGAGACAGCGGAGGTTGAGGAGTTTATTTGGTTGGTTGAGATGGATGAACGTCACGTTGTCACTTCGACTCACCAGACCACTTGGTTTTGTTTTTCCGCTTGAGAAAAGCACGTACTCATTTTTTTGATCCAACTCAAACAACGCCAACAGGAGCTGTCTGGTATATTCACTCACCCCACCGGGTAACGGATAGGTCAAATGTCGGATGTCGACGAGGATGCGCATAAATCCTCCACGAGTTTTTTCAATTCTTTCTTAAAGCGTTCTTTTCCAAATTGTTCCGCATGCGCCTTGATTCGATGAGGGTCATACCGTCGTTCATCAAAACGAATGAGATGATCGGCAAGTTCTTCCCATGTTTGGGTTTCAATAAATTCTCCGCTGACACCTTCTAAAACCGTTTCTGTTGCCCCGCCTTTGCGATACGCAATCACGGGGCGTCCCGAGGCCATGGATTCTACCGGCGTCATGCCAAAATCTTCCTCTTGCGGATGGATAAACGCGCGCGCATCCGCATAAAGTTCGTGCCGTTTTTGGTCATCAACCTTTCCCAGAAATTCGATATTCGGTTTTGCTTGTTTTTGCAGATCATTTTTGATGGGGCCGGAACCGAAAATTTTGAGCGGGATGCCGGTTTTGTTGCAGGCCTCTACGACCAGATCAAATCGTTTATAGGCGACGAGGCGTCCACCGGTGAGAAAGTAGGTTTTTGGGCGAGGGGAAATGTGAAAATGATGCGTATCAACGGGCGGGAAAATCACGCAGGCGTCTTTTTTGTAGTATTTTTGAATGCGTTGTCTGACGGTTTGTGAATTGGCAATGAATTGATCCACGCGCAGAGCCGCCTGTTGATCCCAAGCGCGCAACCGTGAAAGAATCGGTGGGAGAAGGGATTTGATGAATCGCGGAACGCGGAGTTCTTTCACGTAACTGTGTGTGTCAGACCAAAGATAGCGTGTCGGAGTATGGCAATAACAAAGATGGATGGTTTTTGGGTGCGTGATCACGCCTTTGGCAAAGGCGCTGGTGGAAGAGATGACCACGTCATATCCGGAAAGGTCGAAGTGTTCGATGGCCGTTGGCATGAGCAGGATGTACCATTGGTATTTTTTCAGCGCGAACGGAAGTTTTTGTAAAAAGGAAATTCGAAGATTCCGATCGGAAAAAGCCGGGAGTTTTTTGGGATCAAAAAAAAGCGTGTAGGTCGGCGCCTGCGGCCAGATTTCTTGCATCACATCCAGCACCTTTTCGGCCCCACCGTCTTGTATGAGGAAATCATGGACAAGGGCGATCTTCATGCGGTCGATCCTATCAAACCGACTCATCTGGGGTCAAGTCTTTCGATTTTACATTCAAAGTTTGGTAAACTAAAAATCTATGTCACGTTCACTTCGTATCGAATATCCAGGAGCCCTTTATCACATCACCATGCGAGGAAATCGTAAGCAAGATATTTTTTTTGATAACCGTGACCGTCTTACGTTTCTAAAACTTCTCGGGCATGTCGTCAATACATACAATTTGATCTGTCACTCGTATTGTTTGATGACGAATCATTATCATTTGTTGATTGAGACGCCTGATGCAAATCTATCAACGGGCATGCGCGACTTAAACGGAATGTACACACAGGCGTTTAACAAAAATCATCAAATTGTCGGACATCTTTTTCAAGGTCGATATAAAGCATTTTTGATTGAAAAGGAGGGCTATCTTCTTGAAGTCGCTCGTTATATTGTGCTCAATCCTGTTCGTGCGGGTTTCGTATCGCATCCAAAAAATTGGAAATGGAGTAGTTACTGTGCCTTCGTTGAGAGAGTACGAGTTCCATCGTTTTTATTCACAAATTATATTCTTCAACACTTTTCTTCTCGAAAACAGACTGCACAGAAGCAGTATGAACAGTTTGTGATGGATGGGATCGCACTCGTTTCGCCATTTATTGGTGCGCGCAGAGGCATGCTTATTGGTTCATCTATGTTTGAACATGAAGTTTGGCGGAAAGTGAATAAGAATATCGAAGAAATAAAAGAGATTCCACGCGAACAACGTATTATCGGTCGGCCGAGTTTGAAAGAAATTTTTGATGAGAGGGATAGAAATTCAAAAAACGAACGCGATCATTTGATTTGCTTTGCAAGATTGCGTTGCGGGTATTCGATAAGTGATATAGCAAAACAAGTCGGATTAAGTGCGACGAGCGTGAGTCTTATTGTGCATGGAAAGCGCTGATGTAAAATCGAAAGACCTGACCCCCTACTCTCCTTTTCGAAACAAAACCACGAGCGGTGTTTTAAGCAAAATATACAAATCAAGCCATGGACTCCAGTGTTCAATGTAATAGGTATCCAGACGCACTTCGTCCTCGAAATCGAGATTTGCTCGTCCGCTGATTTGCGCCATTCCCGTGATTCCCGGTTTTATGGTGTGTACTTTTTTGTGTTCCGGTTTGTATTTATCAACCTCTTCCGGCAGATGAGGGCGTGGACCGACCAGAGACATGCGTCCCAAAAGAACCAAAAAAAATTCCGGCAGTTCATCCATCGAAAATTGGCGAATAAATTTTCCCACTCGAGTGACGCGCGGATCATTTTTAATTTTCACCATCGGGGATCCTTTGCGGATATTTTGGTCAGCGAGTTCGTTGTAGCGCATAAAATGTGTTCCCGGAATCATTGAACGAAATTTGAAATAACGAAAGGGTTTGCCGTTTTGACCAATACGGATAGACGGCATGTTCTTGTCAATCGTTGAAAAAAGAATCGGTCCTCGCGAATCCAGTTTGATGGCGATCGCGGTGAGGAGCATGAGGGGCGAGGTCAGGAAAATAAACAAGAGCGACCCCAGAATATCAAAGAGACGTTTGTAGATCGCTCCCCAGCCGTCGAGGGGTGTTTTTTGGACTTCGATCACCGGAATTCCGCTGAACGTATGATGAATGGAACGACCAACCGCCGCGGCAAACAGATCCGCGGTGTACAAAAATCCGATATGTTCGCTCTCTGTTAAAGCAATAAGCTCAAGACGAGTTTTTCGATCGGCCTCCGGATCCGCGAGGACAATTTCATCAATGAGATCGTTGTTTGCCATTTCGATTAACTGTTTGCCAACCTGGCTGTCAAATCGTTTGTGATGACCCACGATCCGAAATCCCAACCGTTTTTTGTGATGAAATTCCTCCATGAGAGCCTCTGCGGTTGAGTTTTTTCCGATCACGACAATACGTCGGGTCCCCATACCGAATCGGCGAAGGGATCGTTGAAGCCCTCGTACAACGAGTCGGGTCATCGCCACAAACAGAATGGAGCATCCCCACGCCGCAAGCGCGATGAAGCGCGATTCAAAGAATTCGCGTGAGAAAAAAAGAATGGCGAACACAAGAGCCATGCCGGTGGAGCAGGCAAGAATGATTTTTCCCAGTTCAGAGGCGATGCGTCTTCTGCTTGTGGAATACAAACCCGCAACGGCAAACACTGCTAGCCAGATGAGAATGAAAGGGGTGGCGATGGTGAGAAACTGTTCGTAGCGAAGATCGAAGATGACAGGACGCAAGCTCGTGAAGTAAGGATGAAAACGAAGAAAGAAAGCGGCGGAGGCGGCCGCGAGAAGAGCGAAAAAATCCATGGGAACAAGAAGAAGGGTAAAAACAAGTTCAGAGCGTTTCATAAAAAAGGTTTTCTCTATTCGTTCATCCCATCTTAACAAAAATCTCTCGCGTTGGCGAGAGATTTTTGATGTCCCGGGAGATGTCTGTAAGCCGAATTTTGTCTGCTCCAAGCGTAAACTCGGAGGAGGCGGCCATCTATCTCGTCCGATCATTGCTGATCGAATCAAGACCGGCAGAGCCGGTCAATGGCGAGCTACCAAATTTGCTCTTTCACCGGAAAGGGTTTACCGCGCCATCGTGTCACCACGAGGCGAGACAAGTGGCATCTGAAGCGATTGCCCAGACACCTCTTGTCACTTTTCACCTTTGGGGAATGGATGATCCAATCCTTAGTATTGTCTCTGTGGCACTTTCCCTAGGTTTGAATTCCAGAATCCTGGATTTTATGCCTGGTCGCCGTTAGCGACTTTCCACTTCCACCTGTCTTGCGACACGTGGGGTGTTCGGACTTTCCTCGGCGTTGTCGTCAACGACGCGGCCGCCCAACATTCCCAGGACTGGGCGATGGTATCAAGATGAGAGATAAAAGTCAAGCTTATGACAGTTGCACACCGATGGCTTCGCGAACCTGTTCCATTGTTTTCTCTGCGATCTTACGCGCTTTTTGCGCGCCATCTTCGAGAAGAGCCTTGAGTTTTTCCCCCTCTTTGAGATGTCGGTGAATTTTTTCCTGAAGTGGTTGCAAAAACGCAATGAGTTGCCGAGTCAGGTCGGTTTTAAACTCCGCATACCCTTTGCCTTCATACGCTTGCTCGATCTGTTCAGGTGGTTGTCCGGACACAAGAGAAGAGATCGTTATGAGATTGGATAGGCCCGGTCGATTTGGACGGCGTACGATGGTCCCTTCGGAGTCTGTGACAGCGGATTTAATTTTCTTTTCAATGGTTTTGGCATCATCCATGAGCGAAATATAGTTCTTTTCGCTTGCGGCCGATTTGGACATTTTGACTTTGGGGTCATCAAGCGCCATAAGGCGTGCGCCTTCTTTGCGAATGCGCGGTTCGGGAATCGTAAAAATCTGACCAAAACGTTTGTTAAAACGTTCAGCCAGATCGCGCGCGAGCTCGACATGTTGTTTTTGATCTTCTCCGATGGGCACAAAGTTTGTGTCGTAAAGCAGAATATCCGCAGCCATCAGAACGGGATAATCAAACAAACCCACACTCACCGATTCTCCTTTCTGACGTGTTTTGTCTTTGTATTGCGTCATGCGCTGCAGTTCGCCCATAGAGGTGAGGCAGTTGAGAATCCACGCCAGCTCGGTATGTTCTTGTACGCACGATTGTTGGAACAACACCGTTTTGTCCGGATCGACTCCGGCGGCCAAGTAGGTGGCGGCGGCAAACAGAATATTTTTTTGAAGCTGTTTTGGATCTTGCGGGACCGTGATCGCATGGTAATCGACGATAAACAAAAAATTTTCATTGCCCTCATTTTGCAATTTCACAAATGGCTCAATCGCTCCGAAATAGTTGCCGATATGGAGCACGCCGCTTGGTTGAAGGGCGGTGAGGATTCTTGACATATTAAACTTCCATAATGACCGGAAGAATCATGGGCCGTCTTTCAATCTTTTTGAAGAGGAACGCACCGATGTGGTCACGAATTTGGTCGCGCATATATTTGGGATCCGCTTCTGATTTCGCGTCTCGATCTTCGAGCACCTTTTTAATTTCTTGGCGTGTTTGTTCGATCAGTTCGCGATGTTCTTTCATAAAGATAAATCCACGGCTGATGATGTCCGGATAGCCCACGAGTTTGCCCGTTTTCTTTTCCACCTGGACGATGACCACGACCATTCCGTCTTCCGCGAGCACTTTTCGGTCGCGCAGGACCACTTGAGAAACATCCCCCACACCCAGTCCATCCACAAAGACATACTCGGTGGGAATTTTTTCATGGGTCAGATGTCCGCCATCCTTCCAAAATTCCATAATCTGTCCGTTATCGACAATAAACACATTATCATCTTTCCATCCCATCGAATACGCCACCTTCGCGTTTTCGCGAAGCAGGAAGTGGTTTCCTTCGATCGGGACATAATATTTCGGTTTAAACAGAGCAAGCATCAGTTTGATGTCTTCTTGCTTTGCATGGCCTCCGGCGTGAATATCCATCATTTTATAATTGATGACATTGGCCCCTTTGCGATAGAGCGTGTCCATCAGACGTTGCACAGAGGATTCGTTTCCAGGAATAATGGAGGAAGAAAAAAGCACCGTGTCTGTTTTGCGAATACGCACACTGCGATGTTCGTTGTTGGCAATACGATTGAGCGCCGCATTTTTTTCGCCTTGCGCGCCCGTGCAGATAAGCACCATTTTGTCGTCGGGATAGCCATCCATTTGTTCGGCTTTGATCAACGTGGATTGACTGCATTTGATGTAGCCGATTTCTTTGGCGATTTCCACGTTTGTGCGCATCGAATATCCTTCAATCGCGACTTTTTTTCCAAGTCGTTCGGAAGATTCAATGATTTGTTTTACGCGCGAAAGCAGGGAAGCAAAAGTGCCGATGATGATGCGACCGATCGCTTTTTCAATAATGAGTTCGAGTTCCTCACCCACAATTTTTTCAGAAATTTGGTGTCCGGGTTGGTTGGCATTGGTGGAGTCTCCCATCAAACACAAGACGCCCTTTTTTCCAATTTCTGCGATGCGTTGGAAATCCGCATGTTCGGTTCCAACCGGATGAAAGTCGAATTTCCAATCACCGGTATGACACAGGACTCCCTCCGGAGTTTCCACGACAATCCCCACCGAGTCTGGAATATTGTGGTTGATATGGAAAAAGGAAACGGTAAACGATCCTAATTTCAGCACATCCGTGGCTTTGGTGATCTTCACGTCAAGTTTTTTGGTGTGATAATCGTCCTGACGGCGCTTAATGATGGCGGCGGAAACGGGCAAAGCAAAGATCGGCGGGTTGCCAATTTGCGGAACCGTGTGCGGAATAGCGCCGATGTGGTCATAATGTCCATGGGTGATAATAATGCCGCGGATATTTTTTTCTTTTCCTTTGAGATAGGACATGTTGGGGATGATGTAGTCGACTCCGGGCATGTCTTCTTCCGGAAACTGAAGTCCCATGTCAATAAGGATGATGTCGTTTTTATACTCGATGAGGGTACAATTACGACCGACTTCTTCACAGCCGCCAAGAACGACAACGCGAAGTTTGTCGCCAACAGGCGTTTTGATGACTTGAGAATGGATCGTCTCTTTCGCTCGAAAGATACGACCTTTGAAACGGTTTTTGCCGCGCAAACGGCGCGAAGTGGAATTTCGTCCTGTGGATGGTTGTTTAGGGGTCATAAGAGAGGAGAGGATTAAGGAAGATAAAAAACAAAATATTCAAAAGGACACATCTGGTGGGCGAGGGGAGACTCGAACTCCCAAGGGTTACCCCATACGCTTCTGAGACGTACGCGTATACCAGTTCCGCCACTCGCCCGAATCGAAGATTTTTTTACTTAAACGCTTTTTTTGTTTTGATGTACCACGTCTCAATACCGGCAAATCGATCCGACGGCATGCGGATCTGCAGAGGTTGTGGCAGGCGCACTTTTTTTGCGATCGCATGTCCATACGTGGACTGGTAGAGAAACACCGCCGGAATATCCGCCAGAAGTTTTTCTTGGAATGTCTGGTAGGCTGTTTGCCGTTCCTCGACATTTTTTGCCGATCGACCCGTTTCTAAAAGCGCATCCACTTCCTTGTTTTGATAATCAATGATATTCAATCCGATGCCGTCTTTTTGCGAGGAATGCCAGAACACAAACGGTTCCGCATCCGAACGATACATCAGGGTGGTTAAAAGCAATTCGAAATTTCGCGGCTTGATGATTTGGCTAAACAGTGACTCGGCCGGGACGCGCACCAGTTCGATGTCCAATCCGATTCCCTCTAGTTGTTGTTCAATCGTCTGGGCTACGCGCACAAATTCTTCAGAATCAATCGTTGTAAGCGTGAACCGGTTCGGTTGTTTCGTGGCTTCCGAAGCGTCTGACGTTTCTTTTTTGACAACTCCGGCCTGCGTGAGCAATGTTTTTGCTTTTTCTTCGTTTGGTTCTCGATCAACGAGTCCCGGGTGAAACCCAATGGAACCGGGAAGAATCGGACCCACAAGGATTTGTTCAGGAAGAATGGTTTCGTCTAGGAGGGCTTTTTTGTCAATCGCATACGCCATGGCTTCCCGCACCTCTTTTTTCTGCAACATTTCATTCGTTTTTTGATTAAAGTACAAAACGACTTCACGTGAGAGAAGGGGAGAATATAAGATAACGGTCCGATTTTGTTCAGCTTCCTCTTTGAAAGCTGTGGGAACAACCGACACGCCTTCGACAAATTTATTTTCGAGCGCGTCTATGGCGGAGCGAGGATCCGGATAGAATTTGAACGTCAATTGCTCAATGTACGGACGGCCGTGAAGATACTGGTTAAATGCTTTTAAGGTATAAGAACGGATTGCGCCTTTTTTGTCTTTTGCGAATTTTTCAAATTGGTAAGGGCCACTCCCGATCGGTTGAAGATTGAGGGCGGCAAGCGGCGCGTTTTGCGGAAGAATATCCGCCCAGGCGCTTGAAGGGAGAATGCCAACCGTGAGAAGGCTCAAAAATGACAATTGGGGTTTTTCCAGAATAAAGGAAATCTTTCGATCATCTTCTTGCACCATGGAAATCGATCGAAATTCTGGCAAGAGTGGACTGCGATACGCCGGATTCTGAATCGCACTGATCGTAAAGATGATATCACGCGCGCGCACAGGATCTCCATTGTGGAAGACGGCATCTTCTTTGATGACGAATGTGTAAACGGTTTTTTCCTCGTTGATTTCAATGGATTGTGCAAGATCCGGAATCAATCCTTCTTTTGGATCCCATTTTAGCAGTCCGGAGTAGATAAGCGCAACCAGATCTTGATCGGCATCATTGGTCGTGGCATAAAGCGGATTGATCAGTTGGGGCTCACCCACAAGCGCTTCCGTGTACTCGCCGCCTTTCGCGGGAATTTCAACTCGATGTTTGAGAAGCGTGATGCCCGCCAGGGTGCCAAGCGAGAGAATCAGCAAGAGGGAGGCGATGCGGATCATTTTTCGCTCGCCGGCAGATAAAACCGATGAGAGTTGTTTCCATTGTCTCCAAGATGGGAACCGTTTGGGTTTCGACACTGAAAATACCTGCCGCATCGTCAGGTCTTTCGTCGGATTCGACGGTTTGGGTTTGAAACGATCCAAAAACGTTTTGAAGAAATCAGGCACAGAGAGACTGTTGAAAAACTCGATGAGATGTCGGGTGCGGGGTGAGAGACCTCTGAAACGTCCTAAAATGGACGTTGAAGAGGTGGTGCCGTCCCGCAAGCCGACGGATATGGATAGGACTCCATATTCCGATCGTTCGCTCGGAACAGATCAAACCG